>CAYYPJ010000025.1:11781-19400 GCA_964473495.1 uncultured Spirochaetales bacterium | reverse complement strand
TATCGATAAGGACACTCCTATAGTTACCCCTAATTGCAATGGTACTGAGTTGATATCTCCTACAAACAGATCTATTGCAGATAATGTTAACATTGAAGCCGCGTATGTTATAGGAAGAGAACCAAAGAACAGTGTTTCAGCTCTTCTTATATCATGAGCATACTCAGGGAACTCACTATAACTATAGGGTTTATATGATATCACAGAAGATCCCTCATTTTCTGCAGCCCCTATCGAGTTAAAAGTGCATAATAGTATGATACAGAGAAGAAATAATATTCCTCTAGACATTTTCTCGTTTACCAAATATTTTCGTACCCACTCTGACCATTGTGGATCCTTCTTCTATGGCTAATAGATAATCAGAACTCATTCCCATAGAGATTGTGTCAAATTGAATCTCAGGGAATCTTTTAATAATATCGTAATAGAGTCCTCGTAACTCTTTGAATGAACTTCTTATCGTCCTTTCATCATCTACGAGGGGACCAACGGTCATTAGCCCCTTCATCTCTATATGCTTGCAGGAGAAACCCTTTTCTATAGCCTTAACGAGCTCATCACGCGATGTGAATCCTGATTTTGCTTCTTCTTTACTTGTATTATATTCAAACAAGACGCTCACTACCATGTCTTTCTCTGCAGCGGCTTTCTCTATCTTCTCAAGTAATCTCGCAGTATCTACAGAATCTATGTGGTTAGTCAACTCCAAAACTTTCTTTACTTTATTACTTTGAAGATGTCCAATAAAGTGAAGTTCATCGGGTATGTTGAGTTCTTTATACTTTTGCTGTAGTTCCTGTACACGATTCTCACCGAAACAGTGCATATTGCATTCTTCTCGCGCATAGATGATCTTCTCTACAGGATGAGTCTTTGTCACTGCCATCAAAGTAATATCTTTTGTCTTTCTACCGGAAGACTTTGCACATTCGTCTATCTGTACACGTATTGATTCAATCTGATCACGAATATACTCCATATACTCTCCTTAATACATCAGTTAATGATATAGGTATCTTGATAGCGTAACAAGTATTTGTTCGAAAAAAAAGCTGTCTTATTCATATAAGACAGCTTTGGGCAATGACGGGCTCGAACCGCCGACATCCTGCTTGTAAGGCAGGCGCTCTCCCAACTGAGCTAATCACCCGTTCAACGAACAAGAAAATATCATAGAGCTTTTTGTTTGTCAACACAGTTTATACTCTTTTATGATTTTTATCTTTGTGATAATATCCCGCCCGTATAGGGATACAAAAGAGGTTATGCATGTCGGTAATACAACATACGAGAAATATTGGGATAATGGCACATATTGATGCCGGTAAGACCACCACTACTGAACGTATACTATTCTATTCCGGAGAGAATCATCGCATCGGTGAAGTAGACAACGGCGAAGCAACTATGGACTGGATGGAACAGGAACAGGACCGCGGTATAACGATCACTTCAGCGGCTACCACCTGTTACTGGAAAGATGCGAAGATCAATATCATAGATACTCCGGGACATGTTGATTTCACTGCAGAGGTTGAACGAGCTTTACGTGTTCTCGATAGTGCTGTGGCCGTATTCTGTGCAGTCGGAGGAGTAGAGCCTCAGTCAGAAACAGTATGGAAACAGGCTGACAAATACCATATCCCTAGGATCGCATACATCAATAAGATGGACAGACTCGGAGCAGACTTCTTTTCAGTTATTGAAGAATTAAAAGTCAAACTCAGCGCAAATCCTATGCCAGTTTATATTCCTCATGGATCTGAATCAAATTTCTCCGGGATCATAGATCTTATTCATATGAAGAAGATCACCTTTGAACCTACAAACTTTGGCAGTCATATGCTGGAGGAAGAGATCCCTGATGATATGACAGAAACCGCAGAGATATGGCGGGAGAATCTTATAGATACCTTGTCAGTTCATTCAGACGAGATCATGGGGCTCTATCTTGATGGGAAGCCGATCCCTGTAGATCTTATTGATAAAACTATACGGAAGATGACGATCGAACGTACTGGTATACCAATATTTGTTGGTTCTTCATTGAAGAATATAGGAGTTCAGCCATTGCTTGATGGGATCATCAAGTATTTACCCTCTCCAAACGATATACCTCCGATAATTGCACATCTAGTAAAACATGATAAGGTTGTTGCGATTACCAATAACCCTGATGCTCAGCCGCTTGCACTGGTATTCAAGGTGCAGTATGATCGAGAAGCCGGGTCGCTCAGTTTCTTTAGAGTATATTCAGGAACGATAAAGAAAGGTTCAACCATCTTCAATATCAGCAAGAAGAAACGAGAGAGAGTGTACAGGCTCTTTCGTATGCATGCAAACAAATCCGAACCTATTGATTTTGTGGAAGCTGGCGATATAGCTGTTGCTGTTGGACTCAAGTTCTCCCAAACAGGTGATACTATAGGTTCCGAAGGGTATCAAGTTCTTCTTGAGAATGTTGATTTCCCTGAACCGGTGATTTCTGTCGCCATTGAACCACGTACCGTATCTGATCAGCATAAATTGGAGAAAGTACTTGAGATATTGGCAAAAGAAGATCCTACCTTCACTTATAATGAGAACAAGGATACCGGACAGCTGATAATATCCGGTATGGGTGAACTCCATTTGGATGTGCTTGTCACGCGTATTATAAAGGAGTTCAAGGTTGATGCAAGAATTGGGAAACCACAGGTCACCTACAGAGAGTCAATCTCAACTGAATCAACTCACACAGAGAAGTTCGATAAAGTCATTGCTAATAGAGAAAATCAGGCTACCGTAACTTTGCAGGTGATTCCACAACATGTAGGATCAGGGAATAGCTTTACTTCTCTAGTAAAGAAAAAATTCCCTCAAAAATATCTCGATGCTGTAGAACGTGGAGTCACTAATGCTTTCAAATCAGGAATACGCTATGGTTATCCGATAACTGATATATCTGTGGTATTGACCGACGTAGATTATAATGATCTCACCGTTTCTGAACTTGCTTTTGAAGCTTCTGCATCTCTCTGTTTTGATAATGCATGCCGCAATGCAGATCCTGTTCTACTTGAACCGATCATGAAGATCGATATTATGAGCCCTAAGGAAAACGTCGGTGAAGTAATAGGCCAACTCACAGCCATGGGGGGAATACTTGAAACACTTGAAAGTAAGTTGACTATAGAACACATCAAAGCACAGGCATCATTGGCAAACATGTTCGGCTATGCTACAAGATTGCGTAGTATTACGCAGGGGCGAGGGACCTTTGCAATGGAATTCCACCATTTTGCTCCAAAGAAGGACTAGTATGACTCATACACTATAAGACATGTGAACAAGCAACTACCACAGACAACTGTAACGGAGATGTTATTCTCAGCATAGTGTTTTTGAGTCCCCTGTGACGATATGGTGCCACTCCCAGAGGAAACGGGGAGCAGCAGGGAAAACAAACAGTCCACTAAAGCTGTGAGTGTCTACTTCTACTCGACCAATCTCGTTTTGTTCTTTCATGAGAAGTTCCCGTATTCAGGCAGCTTCCTGTAATACCTGCTGCTGCTCATCAATGGGTGATAAATGTAGATCTATAGAATTCCTGTTCACTCTTCGAGATATGGTATCGATCAGCATACCGTTCCCATGCAGATATGCAATCCATGACCTCTTCGATCATCAAGCCAGCCTCCATATCTCCTATTCGGAAGTAGGGAGCTACCTTTCGAGTTAGACCCAGATCAAGAGAATTATCTGATTCATCGATATTCAGGCTTAATCCATATCCTTCCGGATTCGGATTGATATCATAGGCAGGAGAGAGAAGCCATCCTTTGTCGCTCAGAACAAACCCATGGTTGCGCAGATGGTCATCAGTGTTCGAGACACAGACAGAGAACACGATACGCCTCCATAGCTCTTTCAGGTCCTTTTCTGGTTCGACACCGCTTCTCATGATGAACTCAGCCAATTCAAGGTAACGGACTCCTTCTGTATGTGATATACCATCTGTATAACCGAGCAGAGTCATGGTAGAAGCAAAATGCAACCTCTCCCCAGAGCTGGTTCTGTCAAATCTTTGAGTGAGGAACGTATGATGCGGAGTATTGAAACATTCTGCACGGGCAGCTGATACCCGGATATTCGCATCTACTGCTAAATGGTGGGTTACCATCTCCCATGCACCTATATCAGCAAAGTCCCTCCTGCTAGGGAATTTAGCGATCCATAGAGCTCCGTCAGTATCTCGAACATTAGACTTAGGCCTAGCTCCGCCTAATGAGGCCCCAGGTGCAAGTAGCTGCCGTAACCATCGACTCTCTTCGTCTTCAGTTGAATCTTGTTTCTCAAACTGCAGAGAACTATATTCCAGATCTCTTACTTTTATGATCGGAGGACAGCTAAGGGAAGTTCTTTCAGTGATAAATGGTCCATCCTCATCAAATCGGTAGCGAAGTGCTCCCATTCTGGTCTCATCTGAAACGCCCAGGAAGTATAATCTGACTCCTGCAGTTTCTTCGGCTTACGACCCTCCTGTTTAGAACTCAGTTGCTCTCTTCGACTCATAAGCACTCGATCCCAGCGATCCGGTGCTGAATCGAGGAACATGCCGAAACTCCCTTTCGTGCCGCTTGTATACTGTGCACTTCTATAGAGCAGCAGATCAGGATCTAAACGGATCTGTTGACCAGATTGAAGCCCTGATCTCTCATACTCGAATGCATAGAACTCTTTACCCCGGGGAAACATCTATCGTGAGGATTCCCATCAAATCAGGACCACCTAGCGTTGCCCAATCGGCATATACATAAATCAGTTGTCTGCTCATAGCATTCCTCACTATCTTAATGCTTGGGGGCCCTTTTCCCTACAGGCAGCTCCGCATCCTGCAATTTTCTGCCAAGCTCATCATCAAGCGCTACCTGCAGGATATCCTGTTCAAGCCCAAGCACTGAAAGAACCTGAATATAGGTTCCCACACTTACTGAAGCAGAACCCTTTTCCAATGAGCAAATAGTTGCTCTGCTCACTCCAACACGTTCTGCCATGAGTTCTGTTGAGATCTTTCTTCTGAGCCTGGCAAGCTTTATGTTCTCACCAAGGGTCGACAAAACGTTCTGTCCTTTGGGGAATAATACCATCTTCTTCATAATGTATAATATTTTATGCAATATAGCCGTTTTTGTCAAATATATTTGACATTACACAATGTTCCCAGAAGAGCCAATCAAAGAAGGATGCAAATACTTTTATTTATCTTGATGCTGAGTTTAAGAATGAAACGAGTTCAAAAATAGAAGAACTTATTAAAAATCGAATCGGAATACTAGACAGATCAAACAGCTAGCAGAACAGCACGATGAAAGGGACTTATACTTGCGCCATCCCTTTTGCTGGAGAGTAAGAATCCACGATTGATAGACGAGCGGCAGATGGCTCCTCAGCTATGGGATGCCGTGAGACATGATATTGATGTCAAAGGAGAGTTCGGTCCGTATATACTAACAGGTTCGACCTCTGTGGATGAGAAAAAGCTGAAACACTCAGGGGCAGGACGTATTTCTCGCTTGAAGATGTACACCATGAGTCTTTTTGAATCTCAAGACTCCAATGGAGCAGTCAGTATTGCTGATCTTTTTGAGTGACCTCACTCGATAGCTGCTCGATCCAATGTAAAAATAGAAGATTATGCAAATCTCATTGTTCGAGGAGGATGGCCTAATATGATCGGTAACAGTGAAGCCGTCAATCGAAGACAAATAGCGGGATACTGTGATGCAATTGTCAAGTCTGATATCACGACAGTTGATGGTGTGTCACGAGATGAGCGAAAAGTAACTTCAATCCTACGATCATATGCGAGACATACTGCATCCCAGGCTTCAAAAACCACAATTCTCAGGGATTTCTCGCAGAATGATGAGAGTATGCATATAAATACATTGGATTCTTACTTATCTGCTTTGAACAAACTATTCGTGATAGATGATCTTCCAGCTTGGAGTCCACGGCTACGTTCGAAAACCCCAATTCGAGTATCAGATACTCATCATTTTGTCGATCCGGCAATAACAGCGTATCTCCTTCAGGCCTCCCTCCATGATTCACTCTATGATCCCAATACATTTGGATTGCTTTTTGAATCACTTGTCATCAGGGATCTGAGGGTCTATAGCCAGGCATTGAAGTGAAACTTGGTTCTCGACAAGTTGATGAAGCTGCAAAGAATCTATTAGTGCTCAAAGAGAGAATCGATACTTCTCAAATAGATTCCCCATCATTTCTGATGATCATCACCGGAACTGAATTCGCATACCAGAGAAAGGATGGGGTTATGGTAGTTCCCTTAGGATGTCTGAGGCCTTGGCCCTCTCTCGTAATCAAAGTTGGAAAGATGCCTACCACTCGTGAACGCCTTCTGATTTCTCTATTCAAACGTTCCAGCGTATTGGTGGAAGAGATCTTTCTCCAGTCGATCTTATCAGAATGATAATACTGCAGAGGATCTTCTATCTCCATTTTCCAAGCAATGGAACTTCTCATGACCTTTATCAACTTCTTTCAAATTGCGAACTATATCGTACTCTTTCCTTCCCCCTTGTATCTATTCTCACTAGTATCTTACCCGAGAAGTATATTCGTATTATCTGAATTCATTCAAATATATCAGAGAACCACGAGGATTCTATGCTTCCCTGTTTTTGTCGTTCGTACAGGTTATTTTACTGTTCTGGAGCATAGTGCAGGCGTTTTTCATTGACAGATAGCCCTACTCATCTTACAGTTACATTTGATATTTTTTTTTAGTTAGGAGGACTTATGAGTTTAACCAGCGCTGATATTAGAAACATTTCTATTGTTGGTCATAATGGAACTGGAAAAACCACAATATTGGAACATATGTTGTTTTATAGTGGGAAGATTACTAAGCCTGAAAACATCTCATCAGGTAAGACCGTTAGCGATTATACCGATGAGGAGATCAAGCGGCAGATTTCTATTCACTCCTCGCTTTCTAGTTTTACTTGGAAGAATAAATCATTCAATATTCTTGATGCCCCGGGAACTGCAGATTTTGTTGGGGAAGTGGTTTCCTCCTTCAGAGCTACAGAATCGGCTCTCATGTTGATTGACGGACGTGAAGGTGTTCAGATTGAGACGATAAAATTGTGGCGCAGGCTGAATTCCAGAAACATGCCGAGAATAGTTTTTATCAATAAGATGGATCTAGACCGAGCAAGTTATGATATCTCATTTGCAACTTTGACGAATGAGTTCAAGAAAACATGTGTACCTGTTACCATACCAATAGGTTCAGGTGATACATATCGGGGTGTGATCAATCTTATAGAGAATAAAGCATATCTGGTCTCCACCCCCGGTGAAAAGGATACATCATCTGAGATCCCTGATGACCTCTCTGATTTGGTTGAGAAGTACCGTCTTACGCTGATTGAGACAGCGGCGGAGGGAGATGATACACTCCTTGAAAAATATTTTGAGGTTGGGACATTGACCCCTGATGAAATCCGCATGGGCCTGCTTGAGGGGTTACGAGAGAACAGGATCGTTCCTGTACTCTGCGGTAGTGCAGAAAAGAACAATGGGATGGTCTCTCTACTTAACTT
>CAYYPJ010000025.1:6079-11771 GCA_964473495.1 uncultured Spirochaetales bacterium | reverse complement strand
GCTGCACCTTCACCGGATCACATTGTTGAACACAAACTTGTTGACGGGAAAGAACAGGAAACAAAGATCACGAGTGAAGGGAATCCTTCACTTATATCATTCAAGACTACAATCGATCAATTTTCCGGAAAACTCTCATTCATCAAAGTGTTGACTGGAATATTGCATGGAGACACTGAATTGATAAATCCACATATCAGGAAAAAAGAGAGGCCTGGTAAACTCTACAAAGCTGTTGGTAAACAGCTCTTTGAGGTACAGGAACTCATTGCAGGTGATATCGGAGTGATCGCAAAGTCTAATTCTCTCAATACCAATGCAACTTTCTGTTCCCCTGAAGATTTCGTTATCTATGCACCGCTTGCACTACCTAATCCTATCTATTCCCTGGCGGTATCTGCAGGAGATAAGAAATCTGAAGACAAAATGAATACTGCACTTCATCGTGTGACTGAAGAAGATCTTACCTTCCAGCTTAACTTCAATAAAGAGACAAAAGAGAATGTTGCCTCGGGTATGGGCGAATTACATATAAACATGATCCTCAATAAAATCATCGAAAAGAATAAGATTCTGATACATACCAAAATCCCAAAAGTCGCTTATCGAGAGACTATCACCCGAACAGCAAGTGCTGAATATACACATAAGAAACAATCTGGAGGTCATGGTCAGTATGGTAAGGTCGTATTCAACATAAAGCCGCTTGAACGAGGGAAATTCTACTCTTTTGAAAACCTCATCAAGGGGGGATCTGTCTCAAAGGGCTATATGCAGGGAATTGAAAAGGGTATTCACGAGGCGATGGAAGAGGGGTTCCTCGCAGGGTATCCTCTTGTAGACATCGGTGTTGAGATCATTGATGGGAAAGAGCATCCTGTCGACAGTTCCGAAATGGCTTTTAAGCTTGCTGCAAAAGGAGCTTTGAAAGCTGCTATTGAAAAGGCAAGAGCTGTCTTACTAGAACCTATTATGAGGCTTCACGTATATATTGAAAATAAATACCTTGGTGATATCATGTCCGATTTAAGCAGTAAACGCGGTCGTGTCCATGGACAAGAAGACTTTGGCGGTGGGATCATGGTCGTTGAGGCAGAAGTCCCGCAATCAGAGATGCTTAAATATTCAATTGATTTGAAATCGCTCACATCAGGGACTGGGTCATTTGAAATTGAATTCAGTCATTACCAGATTCTTTCGGGAAAAGATGCTGAAGAAATCATTCATAGTAACCAAACCGAGAATAACTCTTAATAGGATATAACCAAAAGAGGGAGTGTTTATCGCCCCCTCTTTGGTTATACTTTTTCTACCCACAGTTCTTGTATTTTATGATCCTTTTTTATCCCTTTTCCCTCAAATCTTGTTTCTGGACGCCATGAAATGGGTTTAGAGAATCCTTCACTTGTGTTATGTAACAGAGGCTGTCGAGTATAGACGTCAAGCATCTGTTCTGCATAAGAATCCCAATCCGTCACTGAATAGAGATATCCTCCCTGTTTCAGTTTGCGGGTAAGCAGATCTACAAAAGCATCTTGGATAAGGCGTCTTTTATGGTGTCGTTTTTTCTGCCACGGGTCAGGGAAAAAGATATGGAAACCGTCAACACTCCCATCTTGAATCATAGTTTCCAGCACCTCTACTGCATCATGTTCAATGATTCTTACGTTTTCAAGTCCGTATCGAGTGATCTCACTAAGCAGTTTACCGATACCTGGTCTATGGACCTCTATCCCAAGATAGTTGTTTTCCGGGAAATCGTGTGCGATCTTTGCCGTGGTGATGCCCATACCAAAACCAATCTCAATGATCACGGGATGTCCATTACAAAAGCTCTCCTTATAATCGAGGATCTTCTCGTTATACGGTATGCAATAGGTGTCGTAGTACGTATCAATTGAATGCTGTTGGAGTTTGCTTAATCGGCCGCCTCGAAGTATGAAGCTTCGTATTTTTCTCGTCTTTATATCTGATTTATTTGTCATATACCCTTTTCTCTTATTATAGAAGTCTTTGTAATCTTTCAAGCATAAAAAGTGACTTGTCCTTCAGGGAAACGGCATCAGTGTTCAGCAACATGATATTGGGTTTTTTCTGATCAATAGTTATTTGTCCATTACTCTCCTTGATCAGTTGCATAGTCTTTTCTATCGAGATCTCAGCAACTTTGGAAAATTCTGCATGTACTACTCCCCGTCTTTCTTTAAGATTGAATATTGACAGCTGTTTACATAATATTTTCAGTTCTGCAATATAGAGCAAATTCGTCATGTCTTCCGGCATCTTTCCAAATCGGTCATCCAGTTCTGCTTCAAGGAGCAATAGATCCTCTTGTTTTGCTATTGAAGCGATTTTCTTGTATATATCAAATTTAACGCTGGGATCCTTTATATAATCATCTGGAATATACCCAGAATAATCAAGATCCAGATAGACCTCTTTTTCCTGCAGCGGTTGAGTATGCTGCAGATCCGCAATTGCTTCATCGAGTATACGAAGATACATATCTAGTCCTACTGCAGACATTTGCCCATGCTGTTCTCTTCCAAGAAGATTACCGGCACCACGTATCTCCATATCTTTCATAGCTATCTTAAAACCTGAACCAAGTTCGGTATGTTCAGATAGAATCTTCAATCGTTTCATTGCCACTTCAGGAAGGGGACGAGCATTGGGATAGAGCAAGAGAGCATAGGCTTCCCGATTAGACCGCCCTACTCGTCCCCGCAGCTGGTAGAGCTGACTTATTCCATAGATGTCAGCACGATCGACTATGATGGTATTCACATTCGGTATATCTATACCATTCTCTATGATGGTAGTAGATACAAGAACCTGAAAGGCTCCCTGTATGAAACGATGCATCTTATCTTCAATCTCTTCAGCTTTCATTTGTCCATGGGCATAATCAATGCTTACCTCTGGAACGATTCGCTCAAGAAGTATACGAATTTCTCTCATCGTTCTGACCCTATTATGCAGAAAGAAGACCTGACCGCCCCTTGCTGTCTCATGCCGTATGAACTGCGCTATAGCCTCTTCATTGAACTCTTCTATAGTTGTTTTAATAGGCCGTCGCTGAAACGGCGGTGTCGCGAGGAGAGACATGTCACGTATTTTCAATAGTGACATATATAATGTTCTGGGAATAGGTGTCGCAGATAAAGCAAGGACGTCTACAGAGGTCTTCAATCGCTTTATCCGTTCTTTATCCTTGACCCCGAAACGTTGTTCTTCATCTATGATCATCAATCCCAAATTACTGAAATTCAAATCTTTTTGTATGATGCGATGGGTCCCTACAATAATATCGACTTTCAGTGCATTGAAATCCTTTACTATCTGTGTCTGATTGGATTTCCCGACAAATCGCGATAACATCTGTATCGTCAAGGGAAACGATCCGATACGTTCTTTCATTGTCTCATAGTGCTGTTCAGCAAGAATCGTTGTCGGAGCAAGAAACGCAACTTGTTTACCTGACATAACAGCTTTGAATGCAGCACGGATGGCAATCTCCGTCTTCCCGAAACCTACATCACCACAGATAAGTCTATCCATGACCATGGGGCTTTCCATATCATTCTTCACGTCAGAGACACACGTCAGTTGATCTTCAGTCTCTTCGTACGGGAATGCAGCTTCAAACTGCAGCTGCCAGTCAGTGTCTTTTGCAAATGGGAATCCTCGGCTGTTCTTTCGTTTTGCATAGAGTTCTATGAGCATATTTGCAAGGTTTTCTGCAGACTTCCTTGCTTTTGCTTTTCGCCCTTCCCAGGACCTTCCGCCTATCGTATCAAGTTTAGGGGCTTTCCCTGCACTGCCGATATAGCGTTGAACCAAGTTTGCCTGTTCTATGGGAATAAATATATGATCACCATGAGCATATAAGATATCGATATAATCACGTTCTTTTCCGGCGGCTTTGATTCTGTCTATCTTGATGAATCGGCCAATCCCATAGTTTATATGTACGACAAAATCATCAGGCTTCAAGTCGACAAAAGAATCCAACGGGGTCGTTTTATAATGATAATGTGCTTTACGTATCTTTCTTCTTCGACCAAATATTTCATTTTCACAGATCACAACAAGATGAGCTCTGGGAATACTGAATCCAGCACTAAAAGTCTGTTCAATGACACTTATGGAATCATCTTGTACTATATTCACTAATCGTTCTTTCTGAAGCTTTGACCCAGCACTGATGACAATATGTTGGTTATCGTGCTGCAGTGAGTCTATTTCTTCAAGGAAATAGTTGAAATTGCCGAAATATGATCGGGGACCGATCATGTCATAGTGAATAGGATCTTTATGTTGTCCTCTTATATCCAGCAGCTGTATGTTATTTGGATGATGATCCATAAACTTGCCCAGGTCAAGAAGCATCTCATTTGGACGTCGTATTCCGTCATGGTCGTGATACAGTCTAGCAAATTGTGTATTTCCTTCTTTAAGGAGCGATTCATATGATGTGAAGATGTTGGTGTGTTCAACGTAAATAACTGTATCTTTCGGTTTTACATAATCTCCAATTGCAGCGGTATCTATTTGACGCTCATCTTCATTCAGTATATAGAGGGTGATCTGATCTATCTGGACCTTTGATTTCTGGCTCAATGGATCAAAAGTCATGATCTTATCGATTGTATCCCATTCTAAGAAAAAACGTATAGGTTCATCATGTTCCAGAGGAAACAAATCAATGACTTCTCCACGTATCGTGAATTCTCCCGGCACAGTGGTACGAGGTACTCGTACATATGATGCTGCACTCAACATATCGGCAAAGGCTTCACTATCAATGCTCTGGCCGCAAGTCATGTTATATCGATGGTGTTCTACAATATTTTTTTGAGTTACCGGGGAAACAAACGCCCGTACCGTGGTAATGACAATATTTGGTTCAGTATCCTCTATGATGACATGCAGAACCCGTTGTTGATCTTTGGTATTGATACTTCCATCGATTATTGTGGCATAGAGGTCTTTACCGGTAGATTGATAGGAGAGATAGGTTTCACCTATGGTGTCAAGATCATTTTTTACGTGGCGAGCCCCTTCGGTCGTTGGGAAGACGACCCAGATAGTACCTCCACCTATTCTTTTGAGCATTGAGATGAAAACGGATAGGATGGGTGATTCAATTCCTTCTACATATGCATCACCCGTTTTTTGCAAGCATGACTCGATGACCCGCTGTTCTTCTAGATCATTCTCAATATAAGAGATTATTTCGTCTATGTTCATAGCTAGAAGAAACCTAACATAACAACCTATTTGATTCAATACGATTGGCTTGTAAAGAAGCAGAGCATGTAGACTAATTTTCATATATTCACGATAATATGAGAAAAATGAGGCTAACAGATTGAGAGATACCATGAATAGATCTATTTTTTCTCGACTTCTACCAGTTATCGAACACTGTGCATCATATGCCGTTAAGACTCAATCGGACATTGTTCGTACCTATAAGCAGGATGGATCAGTAGTAACATCAACGGACCTCTATATTAATGATTATCTGATACATGCGATTAAAGAGCTCTTCCCCGCAGCAAACATTATCTCCGAAGAGGAAAAGTCCCCATTTACCGAGAATGCCCAATATACATTTGTGATCGATCCTATCGATGGTACCGATGTGTACAGTCAGGGATTCCCTTCTTGGTGTATAGCTGTCGGG
>CAYYPJ010000025.1:339-6069 GCA_964473495.1 uncultured Spirochaetales bacterium | reverse complement strand
CCGTAGGCGGGATCATCTCAGCTCCAAGATGGGGGATCGGAACACTTGATGGGCTTCTTATCTATCGGTTCCCAGAAGAAGATATCATGCTTCAGGGACATCCATTTGTCTCTCATAAGGATTTTACTGGTCTTGATCAGCTAGTTATCTGCTCGAAAGCCTACAAATATTTAGATTTCTCAAAAACTCATGGTAAATTGAGAAGTTTCGGCAGTAATATACTGCATATTCTCTCTCCGCTCGTACATAACCATATAGAGGCTGCAGTTTTCTCATCCTGCTATATCTGGGACATTGCAGCAGCCCATGCAATCGTATCAGCTGCCGGGCTTGAGATACGTTATGCTTCAGGAGCACCGATTGACTACCATCAATTGATAGCTCGAGGACTCTCAACGGATTTCGCCTATGTGAGTACTCCTGAAGTCATAGACAAGCTGCAGAAGAGCATTACGTTGCGCTAGTTGACAACAATATTATTGTCTTTCCAGTATTTTGCCAGATAGATAAAAGGTGTATCTGCAACTGCAACGACCCATTTCAGCAGGTAAGTCGTGATTACTATCTCAAACAAGACAGATTTTGGGAATACCCCATAAAATGCTATGAGGGTGAAGACAATAGTATCCAGAAGTTGGCTTACCATGGTACTTAGATTGTTTCTAATCCATAATTTCCCTTTTGAAGGGAATTTTTTCTTCCAGAAGTCATATGCCCAGATATCATGCAGCTGTGAGATACCATAGGCTGATAGACTTGCGAGAGCTATTCTCGGCATAAGCGAGAAGATAGTCTTCATACTATCCTGTACGAAGTCAGAAGCAGCCGGGATGAAATAGAGTGCAAGATTCATAAGAATTGTCATCGTGATCAGAGAAAAGAAACCAATACCAACTGCTTTACGGGCCTCTTTTTTCCCAAAATTCTCACTAAGTATATCAGTAACAAGAAAACTTGTCGCATACACGATATTTCCCAGGGTCGCTTCAAATCCAAACAACTGTATAGTCTTGGTAACTTGGATATTCGCAACAATGATCGCTATCGGCATCCATATATACAGACCTAATCGCCCCCATAATCGATAACTTATCATGATAGCAAAGAAATTTATTAACAACATAGCCAGCCATAACCATTCATTCATGTGATTGTCCTCTTATTCTTGTTTATGTATACGATTGTATATTTATAAGCATCAAGGTGAAATATATCCAAGATCTTATCAAGCAGTTCTGTTCGTATGACTAGGAATAATTCTCTGCCATCCCATGATCGCAAGATCCAATTCACGACATCATAGTATCCTCTTCTCTGCAGTTCAAGAGGTCCAAGCTCGTCGATTACGATGGCAGTGGCTTCTTTACTTGCATACAACTCATCTATTGCCCATAAGAGGTTCTCTTGGGACATGAAGAATCTTCCAACAGCCAGTGTTCTCTCCCCTTGGGTAGAATATAACAGCATCCTCTCCTCACCGGTCGCCAATGATTCGATGGAAAAGCCGCTTTTTCTCGTCTTACCCGGTTCATACAGACCATGAGCTATGATTCCGGCAATACGCTCACGAGAATCAATCTTTTCGATCATATGTGATAGATATGTGGTTTTCCCGCTGTCTATTTCACCGGTGATGATTGTTATGTGCATTTTTCTATAGTATCCTTGTACAGATCATTCTACAATGCATATACTATTCAGTATAGGTATCACCATGATAGGAGTAAACTCTATGGATAAGAACAAACAGCATACTATGTACTTGACGATCAATGATAAAAAGCTCCCCTTGAACCATTTTGTTCGGGAGATCATAACAAATGTCAATGTCTCACTTATTGAGACATTGAAAATAAAAGATGACTGGGATCAATTCACGATAACGATAAAACGTACGTGAACTCAGAGAAAACTCTGCAGTACCTCATATGCATTGATAGAATCTGAACGTTCTATGACGAATGTCAATTCATTCATGGTAGAGATGATCTCATATACGTTGATATTATTCCATGAAAGTTTTCGTACTGCTTCATATACGATACCGTGTGTATGAAGAAAATCTCCTGAAAAGATGATCGTCAGAGCAACCATATCGTCGAGTTCATAGAGCACCTTCTCGTCTCTGATCAATTCGTGAATCCGTTTTTTATACCTTTCACTGATGGCAATACTTATCTCATTATTCCCTACGGTAATATTGAGAAAATCACCTCTTTCCAATGATACAAACAGATAGGGGTTCTTTATCTTCTCCAAGGCACTTTTAGTCTTTACAATATTCAGATCATATATATTTGTCTTAATGAGCAATTCATACTGAATATCATGGACCTCTTCCACTATGGGGTGTTTCTTGAGTCCCTCACCATAACGTCTTAGAGCCATGATTACTGCAGAATGTTTTACTGGTTTACCTGATAGTAATTGTATTTCCTGCTCTATCATATTGGCAAGATTGCCATAGCTGATAATACCCAGTTTCATTGATTCGACCAAAAAGGGTTTCTTCTCTATGATTCGTTTTACACAGTTCCTTGTTGTCTCCATATGATCCGTCCATGTTATTATAGTAACTATTTGTTATATATAACAACAAACAGTATCAATGGCAAGAGCTGTATACAGAAGTTTCTCTCTTAACAAAGAAATTTTATGCTACAATAGGGAAAATAAAGAATATTTGGAGATAGTATATGAGATGCCCTCACTGTGGCTCTATGGACGATAAGGTACTCGAATCTCGACAAAACTCCAGTGGTTCTACTATTCGAAGAAGAAGAGAATGTTTAACATGCGGATACCGTTATACATCTTATGAGCGGATAGAAGAAAAACATTTGATGGTTATCAAGAGAGATGGTCGAAGGGAACCTTTTGACATCCTCAAACTTGAACGCGGGCTGCAGACATCGTTGCAGAAACGCACGATAAGTCAGGTAGTAGTTGAGAAGATAATTCATGATATAGAAGATGAATCTATGATTCTCGCAGGAAGCAAACGCGAGTTATCTTCGCAGAGTATCGGTGAATTAGTACTAAAGAAACTCTATAAAATAGATCCTGTTGCGTATGTACGTTTTGCTTCTGTATATCGTATGTTCGATAATGTATCTCAATTTATCAATGAGATAGAAAAATTATCTGAAAAACCATAGACTCACTCCATCAAGAATCTATCGAATTGTTCATACATATATTTTGGTGTTATTATCTCATTAATACAGTCCAGAGCATAATTATCGCTCATACCTGCTATATAATCTGTTATAAGATGATCATACCCCTTGTCTATGTTTTCATAGAAGCCCTTCATCTTGCGGATATAATTGCCGAATCGTATAGATAATAGATTCCTCTCATCTTTATATCGATCCCATTCGAATTTGTTGTGTTCGAACAAGTGACATAGGTAATCATATATGATTTTAAGGATCCTCTCAAAATATGTATGGTAATCAGCAAGTAAGGGAGAGTCATAGATTTTCTGGTAATTGAATCTTCTCAATTCCTGAACAGCCTCAAATACCGTATCAGTGTATCCTATTGCCCTCCGCAATTCTGAAGAACTCACCACGTCTCTGACTAGTGTATCTATGATCTCACTATTGTTTTTCCCCAATACCTCCTGGACGATTCCCGGCAGTTCATCGCGATGAATGAGCTTCAGCTTCACAGCATCCTCAAAATCTCTCCCCAGATAAGCGATCTTATCAGATATCCGTACGACAGCGCCTTCCCATGTTGCCGGGTATACATTTCTTTCTTTTATTTCAGATAAGTCTTTCACCGTGAAATCAGGTACGACTGATTGTTCGGATCTCTCCCCACAATGACAGATAATACCATCTCGAACAGCATATGTCAGATTAAGTCCCTTCCCATAGTACGCTAAATGATCGATCACCCGCAAAGAGTATATTTCATGCTTGAATCCGCCAGAATCCTCGGCAAGTTCATTTACCACCTTTTCTCCGACATGACCAAAAGGGGCATGCCCAAGATCATGTCCGAGACCTATAGCCCAGGCAAGCTCATCATCCAGCCCCAAGCCTTTACATATTGTTGCTGCGATGGTTGCCACATGTTGGACATGTTCCATTCGTGTACAGATATGATCATTTCTTGGAGCAAAGAACACCTGTGTCTTATGTTTTAATCGGCGAAAGGGATATGAATGAACGATAGCAGTCGTGTCTCTAAAGTAGGCACCACGCATATCATCATTCTTATGCTCTAGACGCATGATCAATTGATCTTTTGGTATCTCATTCTTCAACATAGTTTATTCCTCACACTTGCTATCCTACTGAGTATAATGATAAGATGATTATGTATCAATTGCAGGGACTATCATGAATACATTCTATATTGACTTGTTGAGTATTTTTCTCCTTTTTCTCACATCAGTCACTTGTTTCTTCTCATTATTTGGTAAATATGGTCATTATTGGATTCTTCCCTTCGCCTCTGTGACGATCCTGACTCTGGTAAGACTGTACAAACTCATTGACCCGGCAGCTGTTTTCTTCCTTTACTCAGGAAGGGACCTCTATATCGCTATGCTTTTCCCTACTGCCCTGCTGATCCTATTTTTCAGTAGTCTCCTGCTTCAACACGGTATAAAACGTTCTCTTCAGGGGGATCATCCGATGGATAAAGATATGCCTACCGGTCAAGCACCCACAGAGACCTTAGCTGATGGACCTGTGCGAATCAACAGTCCTGCCGATAGGCCGGTCAGTACTCCCACTGTTACCACACAGCAAATTGAGACATTCTTTCATACACTGATAGCCCAATCATCTCCTATACACACGCCGATCAGAACTCGTTTTCTCTATATCCTAGGTATCAAACATAGTGGAAAGAGTACTCTTGGCAGAGAGACTGCAGCACGTCGTTCTCTTCCCTTCTTTGATCTTGATATGCTTATACTCAGTTTCTGTAAACGATCCCCTTTTATCGGGATGACAATCCGGGAAATATATGAATTTGTCGGGGTGAGACGATTTATGCTTCTTGAACTGATCACTATGAAGCAGTTCATCACACAATATGAACACCGTATGAAACCGGGCAAGGATCTTGTGATCCTTGCCCTAGGCGGTGGTGTCTGTGATAACAAGCCCCTTATAGAACTTCTACAGGCAACTGGATCACTTATCTATATCGCAGCACCGGAATCTACTCTTTACACACGGATCATGCAGAGCGGTATACCTCCTTTCCTCGATCAGAAGGATCCCAAAGGAAGTTTTCATGAACTTTATGCTGCCAGGGATAGAAAGTATAGAGTATTATGTGATGAGATGGTAATTGCACAGTACGATACGACAATCGAAGAGGGAGTAGACCGTCTTGAGTCAACAATTGCAGACATAGTTGGAGATGGAGATGAATAGTAACAGTTTCGGGAATCGGATAACGATCACAACATTCGGAGAATCTCATGGGAAAAGCATTGGAGTCATACTTGATGGTGTAGAGGCAGGGATACTCATTGATATCGCACAGATACAACAGGAACTCGATCGCAGACGCCCCGGCCAAAGCAAGTTGACCACTTCACGGGAAGAATCTGATACAGTGCATATCCAATCCGGAATCTTTGAAGGAAGAACTTTAGGGACACCGATCGCCATGATTATTCAGAACAAGGACCAGCAGAGCAGCGACTATGATGCTCTTAAAGATCTCTATCGTCCAGGTCATGCGGATCGAACCTAC
>CAYYPJ010000025.1:0-329 GCA_964473495.1 uncultured Spirochaetales bacterium | reverse complement strand
ATGACACCGGCCAGACGTTCGTGATCTTCGTATTGACTATCGCGGCGGCGGAAGATCTTCAGGCAGAGAGACTGCCGCTCGGGTTGCAGCAGGGGCACTGGCAAAACAACTTCTGCGATTGAAAGGGATAAAGATAACCGCCTATACTATTGAGGCAGCCGGCATCGTATGTGACAGAATCGATCTTAGTGAGATTGAATCGAATTCATTACGTGCCCCTGATTCAGCAGCTGCAAAATCTATGGAGGCAAAGATACACAAGGCAATTGCCGACGGAGACAGTTATGGCGGTGTGGTAGAGTGTCTATGTGATCAGGTACCGGCAGGAT
>CAYYPJ010000024.1:0-19968 GCA_964473495.1 uncultured Spirochaetales bacterium | reverse complement strand
ATGCTGCTTGATTTCGGTATTCTGCACTTGGCGTCAGGTCAGCAATGGGTCTGTGATAAACCACTGGAGCGAGCATTCCTCCTGATAACGGGAGCAGTGCAATTCTCATGGGAAGGGAAGTCCTTCTCTGCTGAGCGGTACTCCTGTTTTGATGAGAACCCTATCGTCCTTCACGTTCCATCACATGTTGAAGTAACCATCATCGCACAAAAAGAGAGCGAGATATGTGTAGAGCGTACCGAGAATGATACGATATTTGCTGCTAAACTCTATACCCAGGATGATATCAGGTGTGATATCTTTGGCGGCGGAACATTGAATGAGACTTCAATTCGTACCGTACGAACCATTTTTGACGGGGAGATTGCTCCGGAATCGAATATGGTCATCGGGGAGGTCATAAACCATCCCGGTAAATGGTCAAGTTATCCTCCTCACGATCATCCCCAGCCTGAGATCTATCACTATAGATTCTTTCCACAACAGGGATTTGGTGTATCACTGCTTGACGAACAGGCTCATATCGTAAAGGACGGCGACACATCTCTTATTTTTCCCAATACTACACACTCTCAAGTTGCCGCCTCAGGATATGCGATGTACTATATTTGGATGATTGCTCATCTTCCGAATGATCGATGGCTGCCTACTACGAGGTATTACCGAGAAGAGCATAAGTGGCTGTTAGAACCGAATGTGAAGATCTGGCCTGAACGACCATACAGTGATGCGAAAGAGCAATAAGGAGTGAAGTAAGATGAATTGTGTGAGATTGACTATGGGACAGGCTCTTGTCCGTTTTTTAGATAACCAATACATCTCATTTGATGGGAAAGAAGAGAAATTCGTCGAAGGAGTCTTTGGTATATTCGGACACGGTTGTGTCCTGGGAATCGGGGAGGCTCTACAGGAAAATAATCACTCGTTGAAATTTTATCAGGGGCATAATGAGCAAGGTATGGCTCATGCTGCTATAGGTTTTGCCAAGCAGCATGATCGAAAGAGAATTATAGCTGTCACATCTTCTATAGGCCCGGGTGCTATGAACATGGTGACAGCAGCAGGGGTTGCCACGACCAACCGTATCCCTCTCCTGCTTCTCCCCGGTGATGTCTTTGCCTGTCGGCAGCCTGACCCTGTACTACAGCAACTGGAACAGTTCCATGATTATACAATCACAAGTAATGATGCGTTCAAGGCAGTCTGCAGGTATTGGGATAGGATTAATCGTCCAGAGCAATTGATGACTGCTGCCATACATGCAATGCGCGTGTTGACTAGTCCTGCCGACACTGGTGCCGTATGTCTTGCCCTTCCCCAGGATGTTCAAGCTGAAGCTTGGGACTATCCGGTAGAGTTCTTCGAAAAACGTGTGTACTATATCGAGCGACAGCCATTGACTGATGCAGCTGCCGATCGTGCCGCTGAGATCATCGCAAAGAGCACAAGACCCATGATCATCTGCGGCGGCGGAGTCAGATACTCTGATGCCGGTGATACTTTGGCATCATTTGCTCAGGAGTTCAAGATCCCGTTTGGTGAGACACAGGCGGGGAAGAGCTCTGTTGTCTGGAACCATCCGATGAACTTGGGCGGTTTAGGAGTTACCGGAGGACTTGCTGCGAACAAGATAGCGGCTGAAGCAGATTTGATCATTGCCGTAGGTACTCGTTTGTCAGATTTTACTACCGGGAGTAAATGGGCGTTCAAGCGTGAGGGTGTTTCCTTCTTAACGCTGAACGTACAAAGCTTTGATGCCTATAAGATGAATGCACACCCCTTTGTATGTGATGCAAAGGCCGGGTTGGAGGCAATTGCCGAGAGACTTGGTGAAAAGAGTTACAGCTCATCATATACCAATGAGATCTCTCATGCACAGCATGCCTGGAACAAAGAAGTCGATAGACTCTATGCTGAAGAGAAAGGGCCTCGGGGTTATTCACAGCTCCGAGTCCTTGGTTTGATGAATGAAGGGTTACTGGCCGATGATGCTATCATCGTAGGAGCTTCGGGCAGCATCCCGGGAGACCTTCAACGGGTATGGAGATCAAAGTGTCCCAAGACCTACCATGTGGAATATGGCTATTCATGCATGGGTTATGAAGTAACTGCAGCTGTTGGTGTTAAGATGGCAAAACCCCATCAGGAAGTCTATGCCATGGTAGGTGACGGTAGTTTTGTCATGCTGCATTCAGAATTGCTGACAAGCATTCAAAATGGCATAAAGATCAATGTCATGCTCTTTGATAACAACGGATTCGGCTGTATTGACAACCTGCAAAGATCCCAGGGGATTCCCAAGTTCGGATGTGAGTTGAAATATAGGAACCCCAAAACCGATCGTCTTGATGAGGGGGGAACCCTCATCCCTGTCGATTATGCAAAGATAGCTGAAGGATACGGTTGTAGAACATGGACCGTGAGAAACAGTGAAGAGCTGAAGAGTGCTATTGCAGCGGCAAAAGAGAGTCCAGTCTCTACGTTGATCGATATAAAAGTAGATTTTGACTCAATGTCAGATGGGTATCTCAGCTGGTGGCGAGTAGGAACCCCGGAAGTCTCAGAGAAGCAATCGGTCGTTGAAGCAAATAAAGCTTTAGTTAAAGAGATAGCTAAAACAAAACAGTATTAATAGTTGAGGTATAATATGGATAGAAATCGTGTACAGTTAGCCATTGCACCCATTGCATGGACGAATGATGATCTTCCGGATCTTGGAAGTCAGAATACGTTCGAGCAGTGTGTGAGTGAGATGGCTCTAGCTGGTTTTACTGGTTGTGAAGTGGGAAACAAGTATCCAAAAGATCCGAAAGTATTGAAGCCCATGCTTGATATGAGAGGGCTCCAGATCTGTAACCAATGGTTCAGTGCTTTTCTCACGGTATCGCCGTTTGAAGAAGTAAAAACTGCTTTCATACAACAACTTGACTATCTTGAAGCTATGGGAGCTCATATCATTGGCCCTGCAGAACAGGGCTTGAGTATTCAGGGTATGCAGGATGTCCCTATCTTTGAAGGTAAGCCTACCTTCTCTGATGAACAGTGGAAACGGCTTGCCGATGGTCTGAACGCGTTAGGGGAAATTGCTAAAGACCGTGGGTTCAAGCTCTGTTACCACCATCACATGGGAACAGGCTGCCAAACCATGGCTGAAGTCGATCGTCTGTTAGAGATGACAGATCCTGATCTGGTATGGCTCCTCTATGATTCAGGTCATTTTCTTTTCTCTGGTGAAGATCCTGTTCTGGCACTTGAGAAATATATTGGAAGAGTCGGGCATGTGCATCTGAAAGATGTTCGTGCTGATGTGCTGGAGCGAGTGAAACAGCAGAAGATGAGTTTTCTTGATGCAGTACGGGCCGGAGCATTTACCATCCCCGGTGATGGGATGATCGATTTCCCTGCCATTTTCAAGATCCTTGAAGAACATGATTATACGGGGTGGATGGTTGTAGAAGCTGAACAGGATCCATCGATGGCGAATCCATTCAAGTATGCAAAGATGGCACGTAGCTATATTAAAGAGCAATCAGGATTGTAGGAGATACACATGAAAAAATTACGAGTAGGAATTATTGGCGGGGGGAGAATTGGTAAAGTCCATGCTACCAGTATTTCCCGATATGTACCGACAGCAGAGATAGTAGCTCTGGCTGATCCGTTCATGAACGAAGAGCTGGAGAAATGGGCTCATGGTCTAGGCATCAGTGAGACAACTAAAGATACTGATTATATTATCAATCATAAGGGAATAGATGCTGTGTTGATCTGTTCACCGACAGATACCCATTCTGATCTTGTTGTCGCTGCGGCAAAGGCCGGAAAGCACATCTTCTGTGAGAAACCAGTTGATACGGATCTTGGACGAATCAATAAGACTATGAAAGTCGTACGGGAGTGCGGGGTAAAGTTCCAGATTGGATTCAATAGAAGATTCGACCATAACCACAGCGCACTGAGAAAACGTGTGACAGATGGGACGATCGGTGAACTTCAGATCGTGAAGATCACTTCTCGTGATCCATCACCACCACCAGTTGAGTATATCAAAATATCAGGGGGGATCTTTCTCGATATGATGATCCACGATTTTGATATGATTCGGTATCTATCAGGCATGGAAGTTGTAGAAGTCTATGCAGTAGGCTCTGTCATGATTGACAGCGCTATAGGAGAAGCCGGTGATGTTGATACCGCAATGGTCCAGCTTGTCTTGGAGAACGGAGCCTTAGGCATCATCGATAATTCGCGGCAAGCCGTCTATGGATATGACCAGAGGGCAGAAGTCTTCGGTTCTAAGGGATGTGCATTGGTTGAGAATGACAGGCCGTCTCTTGTGCAGACGAGCACAGCAGAGGCAGTATCTACCGAGAAGCCGCTTTATTTCTTTTTAGATCGCTATATGGCTGCATATGCACAGGAGATTATTGAATTTGCTGCTGCAGTACAGCATGATCTACCTGTTGCATGCGGCATTGATGATGCTATACGACCTGTGGAGATTGCCTTAGCTGCCGCAAAGTCTCTTAAAGAACATCGTCCTGTTAAGATCCAGGAGATCTTATGACATTTTAGGGGGAACTGATGGGTGTAATAACAATTTCTAGAAAGATGGGAAGTTCCGGAGCATACATAGGGAAGAAGGTCGCCAAGCGGCTTGGTATGTGCTATGTCGATAAAGAGATCATATCAGAGATCATGACTGAGTATGGATTTAGTCAATTTGATACCGTCTATGAGAATGTTCCCAGTTTCTGGGAGCGGTATGATTCTATGCGCAGTTCCACTATTGAATTTCTCATACGGACGATAGAGGCCATTGGGAGTCTTGATAATGTCGTGATTGTAGGGCGTGGAGGATTTGGCATCTTTGATAACTATGGAGATGTTCTGAATATTCGTGTAAAAGCATCCTTTTGTCTGCGTGTCAAGCGTCAAATGAAAGAACACGGGATGACACAGCAGGAGGCTGAAGAACATGTTTTACAGAACGATAAAGTAAGAAGATCCTTTATTGAGTCAGATTTTCATATGGCTTATACCAATACCCAGGATTTTGATCTTGTATTGGATTCCGGCGTAGTCAATCCAGATAAAGCTGTTACCTGGATCTGTGAAGCATATAGGACATTGATGAAGCAGGGGCGATGTGATACGGACAAACGTGTCGGTGATATACAAGTCGATCCTATCTTGCATAAGCACGCAGCAGCCATGCTCAATAGAGTTCTTACAAAAGACGAATAACGTTAAACTTTTTTATAATCAGGGAGTACATAATGAGAAAAGTGAAAGTTGGAGTAGCGGGATACGGAGTGATCGGTCAGCGATTAGCTGACGGAGTAGCTCTGCAGGAAGATATGGAGTTGGTAGGAGTAGCAGATGTAGCTCCGACACTGCCGGTACAAGCCTTATATGAGAGAGGTATGCCCTATAAACTGTTCACCGCAGTACCGGAGAAGAAGCATCTGCTGACTGATAAAGGGATTCCGGTAAGCGGAACCTTAGAAGAACTTGTGAAAGATGTAGACATCATGTTAGATGCGACGAGTGCGGGGATAGGTGCAAAGAATAAGAAGATCTACCAGAAGTACCATACAAAGGCAGTCTTTCAGGGTGGAGAGAGCAATGATGTGGCAGATGTCTTTTTTCATGGATATGCGAACTTTGAGAAAGGAGTTGGAGCTGACTACCTGAAACTGACAAGCTGTAATACCACAGGACTGATCAGGGCAATCGACTGTATCGATCGTGCAGTGGGTGTTGAAAGAACTGCGATGACGATCATCAGACGAGTAGCAGATCCGGGAGATTACCATAGAGGATTGACTAATGCATTACAGGTAGACCCTGCACCGAGCCATCAGGCATTGGATCTGATGACGATCATGCCGCATATTGAAGCGACTGGGATCTTGATTCATACCCCGGTGACTCATGGGCATATCATCACACCTGTAGTGAGTACAAAGACAAAGATCGAAAAAGAGGAACTTCTTGAGCTCTTCAGAGCACATCCAAGGATTCGGGTGGTACGAATCGCCAATGGTTTCTTAGGGAATGCCTCTCTATTCAAATATGCACGGGATCTTGGGAATCTTCGAGGTGATATGTATGAGATCGCAGTGTGGGAAGAATCGATCGTGAAGAGTGGGGATAACATCATGTTCGCTATCAACATACCCCAGGAAGCTGTAGTGATCCCTGAGAATATAGATGCAATCCGGGCAGCGATGAGAATGCAGGTGACCCGAGAAGAAGGAACCGCTGCGACGAATTCCTATCTAGGAATGAAATAGACAGGAGATACGGTCATGAATGAGGGTGTATTGGGGTTCAGACCCATGGAGGAGTTTGTCGTAAGAGGCAAACGGGTGCTTCTGCGGGTAGACATTAATTCGCCGATCGATCCTAAAAGTAAAAAGATCGTTAATGACAACCGATTACAAAAAAGTATACCGACGATAAAATGGCTGCTTGATCACAACGCGAAAGTAGCATTGATCGCCCATCAGGGAGATACCCTTGACTACCAGAACCTGATACCGCTTACCGAACATGCTGAGCGATTGAGTGCACTTCTTGGTAAAAAAGTCCGATATATTGATGATGTATGCGGACCAATGGCTCAAGCAGCAGTAGAGGTCCTTGATGAAGGGGAAGCTATACTATTAGGGAATCTTCGGTATCTCTGTGAGGAAGTCTCGACTTTTGAGGATGCAGTACAGCTTACTCCGAAGGAGATGCTCAATACCTGGCTGGTCAGGACATTAGCCCCTATGTTCGAGTTATATGTGAATGATGCATTCGCAGCAGCACATAGAAATTCTCCAAGTATGGTGGCATTTCAGGAAGTGTTGCCGAGTGCTGCAGGGCCGCTGTTCTGCAAAGAACTCACTGCACTCAACAAGGTGATGAAAGAACCTGTCCACCCTTCACTGTTTGTGTTGGGCGGGGCAAAAATCTCAGATGCATTTGGTATGATGGAGCAGGTATTAGTCAATGGAACAGCAGATGAGATTCTGACCTGCGGGGTGACCGGAGAAGTGTTTCTGCTTGCGTCAGGGAAGGACTTAGGAATGAAAGTGAGCCGGTTCCTCGATCAGAAAGGCCTAACCGGATATATCAAACAGGCTGCAGAGTATCTGCGGCGGTTTGGAGAGAAGATACGGATGCCTGAGGACCTTGCTTATGAAGAACATGGGGAACGAAAGGAGATCCCTGTATCGCAGATGCCGGAAGAGTTGATGTATCTGGATGTGGGAGAGAAGACGATAAAGACCTATAGTGAGCGAATCGGAAAAGCCGGGACGATCTTTGTGAATGGACCGGCCGGAGTATTTGAAGATCCGAAGTTTGAAGCAGGGACAAGAGATATCTGGCGAGCAATCGCAGATGCTCCTGGATTTACGGTAATAGGCGGCGGCGATAGTGTGAGTGCAGCTGCTCGGTTCACTGAATTGGAGAAGATGAGTTATGTGTGTACCGCCGGAGGAGCAATGGTACGCTATATATCAGGCAGAAAGCTGCCGCTGATAGAGGCGATGGAGAAAGCAGCACGATCGACATGATACCATAACCGCAGCAAGGTTGTTCAAATATACTTGGACAGCCTCTCTTTACGTAGAATCGGCAAAGAAGAAGAGGAGAGCAGAGATGGAAGCTGAAGAGCAGGCCTACTTAGAAAAGAAAGCCCGAGAAATACGGATGATGACTATAGATGAAATAGGATATCTGGGAGTCGGCCATATCGGCGGATCGATGTCGTTGGTCGAGATACTCACAGTGCTGTACTACAAGATAATGCGAATAGAGCCGGCTGAACCCAAGTGGGAGGAGCGAGATAAAGTCGTGATCTCCAAAGGCCATTCAGGTCCGACATTGTATGCAATACTTGCTGATAAGGGATACTTTCCCAAAGAATGGCTGCATACGCTGAATGTGGGAGGAACCAGGCTTCCCAGTCATTGTGATATGAACCTAACCCCCGGGATCGACTTTACAACCGGATCATTGGGGCAGGGGAGTTCAGCAGCGATGGGAATAGCACTAGGAGATAGACTAAAAGGAATTGATGCATATACCTATCTGGTCATTGGTGACGGAGAGAGCCAGGAAGGGCAGATCTGGGAAGCAGCTATGTTTGCAGCGCATTATAAGCTGGGGAATATGATTGCCTTTACCGACTTTAACAAGATGCAGATAGACGGTGAAGTATGTGACATAATGGGGATAGAAGATATCACATCAAAGTGGAATGGATTCGGCTGGCATGTACAGCGAATAGACGGCCACAGCGTATGTCAGATAGAACGAGCGATAATCAATGCACAGCAGGTGAAGGAGCGTCCATCGATGATCGTGTGTGACACGATCAAGGGGAAGGGGTTCTATCCTGGAGAAGGGAAAGTGAGTTCGCATAGTATGGCATTTGACTATAAGACAGCACAAGATGCAATAGATAAGCTGGCACAGGAGGAGAAGTAGGATGAAAGCACTGAATGAGTATAAGAATATGCGAGCAGTGTATGCAGACACTTTGATTGAGTTGGCAGAAGCAGATGCACGAGTGGTTGTGTTGGATGCCGACCTGATGGCGGCAAATGGGACGAAAGTGTTCAAAGAACGTTTTCCTGAGCGAACGATCGATGTAGGAGTTGCCGAGGCCAATATGGTGGGAGTCGCTGCAGGGTTGTCATCACGTGGATTCATCCCTTTTGCATCGACCTTTGGGTGTTTTGCAAGTCGACGAGCCTATGACCAGTTCTTTCTCTCTGCAAACTATGCCCAGCAGAATGTGAAACTGATAGGTTCGGATCCCGGTGTGACGGCAAAGTACAACGGCGGGACCCATATGCCCTTTGTTGATATGACACTAATGCGTGTGATCCCGAATTTGGTAGTGATCGATCCCGCAGATACGGTCTCCGTGTATAGATTGACCCATCTTGCCTATGAACATCAGGGATGTGTATACATGAGGATGCACCGAAAAGGAGCGATGACCATCTATAAAGATGACCAGCCCTTTGAGATAGGGAAAGGTATCGTGATCAAAGATGGAAAAGATGTGACGCTGATAGCTAATGGCATGGTGATGGTCAGTGAAGCGATCAAAGCAGAGAAGATACTTGCATCTGAAGGAATAGATGCAGCAGTTATCGATATGCACACAATCAAACCGCTGGATGAGGAATTGGTGCTTACCTATGCGAAAAAGACTGGAGCAATTGTGACCTGCGAAAACGCCCAGAGGATTGGAGGACTCGGAGGAGCAGTGAGTGAATATCTCTCAGAGACCTATCCAACACTGATCAGAAGAGTAGGAGTCCATGATGAGTTTGGTGAAGTAGGTACCCAGCAGTATCTACAGCAGCGATTCAAATTGACAGCAGAAGAGATTGTGAGATCTGCTAAGGAATTGATAGTAAAAAAATAGTCACTTCTCTGTGACACACCCCTGTAGAGCCCATGGTAGTAAACTGCCTTGGGCTCTACGTTCATATAAAGAAAGAGAAGCAACCTCTATTGAGAAGGGATGGAGTCTGCCTTGCAGGCAAACATGCCTGAGACATTTCTCTAATCTCTTTTTACTCTATTGTGGATACAATGAATAACTAGACAAAATAGTCATTTATGATTAGTGTTTCAATAACCATGCAAAAACTTGCAACAGTAGACCAAATGACATTCTCGTATCCAAGCTATGGACATGAGAAGGTAAAATATCTCTTTAAGGATGTCTCTTTCTCATTATATGAGGGGGAAATGCATATTATCTTCGGGGAGCCTGAGAGCGGCAAGACCACTCTTAGCCGTATTTTCACTGGATTGGTTCCCACCTATCTCGGCGGCAGGCTTTCCGGCAGTATCAGATTCAGGGATGAAGTGGAGGTCACCGCTACATCTCCCAATGAATTGACTTCCCGTATAGGAGTGGTGTTTCAAAATCCGGAAGAGCAGATCCTTATGGCAGAATGTGAAGATGAGATTATCTTTCCTCTTGAGAACTTAGGTCTTTCACACAAAGAGATCGGAGAACGATTAGAGACAGTCCTCGTACGGTATGATCTCGTCCCATACAGACATATTAACCCTACAATACTTTCAGGGGGAGAAAAGAAACGTCTTATGCTGGCAGTCATAGATGCTATTAATCCTGACCTGTGGATACTTGATGAGACTTTTGAAGAGTTGGATGCCTATTGGAGAAAGACTATTTGCCAGTATCTGAAAGATACCCGGAAGAGTGTAGTATTATTTGCCTCTAAAGACATAGAACTCTATCAGGAATTCTTTGATCATTGGGGAATCATACAGCCGCAAGCAGATGGAGACGGGAATACCATCCTCTTCTCTGATCGGGATTCTGTGATAACTGCTTTTTCTGATGATTCTCAAGCATCATATACCAAAGCTTCGGTAGTATATGATGCTGCACATCTGATCTGTTTTGCGGATCATATATCTTTCCATTATAAAGAACAGACAAGAGACTTCTTACTTAAAGTAGATGATTTCAAGGTGTATGAGGGCGAGACAGTTGCCCTCTATGGCCCTAATGGATCCGGTAAGAGTACCCTTAGTAAGATGTTGTGTGGACTTGTTGAACCGCATGCAGGAACGATCACGATCAGCAAACATGCAAAGTGGCTGCCTGCTCAGTCGAAAGACCTGTTGCGTTATACCGGATACCTGTTCCAGAATCCTGATTACCAGATTTTTCTTCCCACGATCGAGGATGAATTACGATATGGTCTTACCCAAAAAGGTGTTCATGGGGTCGAGGCAGAGAAACAGATAGAAAACACTCTGGAATTGTTTGATTTAGGAGATCCCAAGGAACCTCCCACTATCATGAGTTATGGAAAGAGAAAGCAGCTGCAGGCTGCTGTCTATTATCTTCTTGATAGAAGAATCTGTATCCTCGATGAACTGGATTCGGGACTCTCTCATGCAAAGTATATGAAGATTTTTACGCTTCTTGCCTCTAAAGTTGATGCTGTTATACTTATTACGCATGATGAGAGACTTGCACACAGGTGCGCAAACCGTATAGTCTATATGAAAGAAGGACGTATCGTTAAAGGGGAGCATCCATGCAAGTGACGCTGTTCCTCCATAAAGATAGCTATCTACATAGATTTGACCCCAGAGCTAAACTGCTGTTACTTCTGTTTGGCACCGTATATGTATTCCTCCCGTTCTCTCTCATTTTGCAGGGATGTTTTTTCTGTATGCTATTGGCTGTGACATGGTCTGCATTGGGCTTTCGAGAACTCTTTATTCCTATTCGTTCTATATGGCCTATTATCTTGATGGTCGCGATTCTTACCCCTCCATTCTATGCGGAACATGCCGTTGAGGTTACCGTGCAGCTTATCTTGAGGTTTACGGCTGTTAGCTATATGTACTTCTTGTTTTTTAGATCGACCGAGATGTCACATATCATTATGACTCTGCAGTGGTATTTTCTTCCGTACAATGCAGCTCTGGTTATTACCATGGCTATACGATTCATCCCGTACCTCGGGGAGATATATCATCAAATACGGGATGCACATAAATTGCGGGCAGGGGGACTTGAACAGCAAAATAATCCTTTGGTAAAGGTTAGAGCATTGATACCTGTCCTCACATCTGTTATGATTTATGCAATAAAGGCAATACCTATGGTATCGATGAGTTTGGAGCATAGGGGTTTGGGTGCTTCCATTGTATCGGAAGCCTCTGGCGCAAAGAGAGAAGCGTATAAAACGCTAGGAAACGGCAGGAGACTCTTTACCCATCTCATTATATCAGTTATGATAGCCGTCATATTCACATCCGGTTCTTGTATCTTACAATGAATATAGACATCTAGAGTGAACCAGAATACGTAGATGATACAAATAGCCGAATACTTTATCTAAAACCCTACTAATGGAGGAACACCTCTATGGATCAGACAGGAAATGAACATAAACGAATATCTAGACCAGCATATCGAATCTCCGCAATTGCAATATTGACCGCAATTGTTGCAGTGTTCACGCTCCTTGTCAGAATTCCCATAGCACCGACAAGAGGATATATCAATCTTGGGGATGTGGCAATCTATTTTATAGCATTTACTATGGGACCGATATCGGCATTGATCACTGCAGCTTTAGGAACCAGTTTAGCGGATATATTATCAGGCTATCCCCAATGGGCTCTCATATCATTCTTCATTCATGTGATACAGGGCTTTGTCGCTGGCTCAATCATGCGCAAAGCTGTCCTGCATAACGATGCAGGAAGGACACTTCCGCCTGTCAGGGTGATTCTTGCCGGTCTGGCAGGTAGTGCCGTGATGGTGTCGTTTTACTTTTTAGCCGGGGCTGCTATGGCTGGATTTGGAGCCGCAGCAGTTGAGATACCGGGTAATATAATACAAAACCTTGTTGGGATCATTGGTGGTGTACTGCTGGCAAAGGCCGTTATTAATGCCTATCCTCCGATAAGGGATCTTTATTGGTAATAGTATGAATTAGGCTGTTCTTGTAGTGAGGGCAGCTTTTTTTATTAACGATTAAACAACGAAATAGGAAGGTTGATTGAACAATGAAAGAGATTAGGAAAGGATTATCGTTTGATGATGTTCTATTGATACCAGCACGATCTGAGATCGTTCCGCGTGATGTGAAGACTGCCACTAGGATAAGTAGGAATATAACATTACAGATTCCATTGGTGAGTGCTGCTATGGACACTGTTACAGAATCTCGATTAGCAATTGCATTAGCCAGGGAAGGCGGAATAGGTATCATTCATAAGAACCTTACCATCAAAGAACAGGCTGCGGAAGTTGATAAAGTCAAACGTTCACAGGCCGGTATCATCACGACTCCTATTTCATTGAAGCCGGAAAACACTGTACAAGATGCTGTCAATCTTATGGCAAAGTACCATATTTCCGGAATTCCCGTCACTGATCAATCAAAGAAGCTCGTGGGGATCCTGACAAACCGTGATCTTCGATTTCATGCTGATTATGCAATGCCGCTGCAAGAGGCAATGACAAGTAAGAACCTGATAACTGCACGACCAGGGACAAGTCTGGATGATGCCAGTAAGCTGCTTCATACCTATAGGATTGAAAAGCTGCCGATAGTTGATGAGAACGGCATTCTTAAGGGACTGATCACCTTCAAAGATATTATGAAAGCTCGTGATTATCCGAATAGTTGTAAAGATGCTTCCGGTAGATTACGTGTTGGGGCAGCCCTCAGTACCGGTTCGGCAGAGTTGAAACGAGCAAGAGCATTGGTAGCTGCAGACGTTGACCTTCTTGTTGTTGATAGTGCTCATGGACATAACATACTGGTTGCAGATACTGTTAGAATGATCAAGAAAGAGTTCCCTGATGTAGATGTGGTTGCTGGGAATATCGTTACCAAAGAGGCTGCACAGGCCCTTATCGATGCCGGAGTTGATGCACTGAAAGTCGGTGTCGGCCCTGGATCAATTTGTACCACTCGTGTTGTTGCAGGTGTGGGTGTACCTCAGTTGACTGCGGTAATGGATGTTGTAGAGGTTGCTAAGCAGTATGACATTCCAGTGATTGCTGATGGCGGTATCAAATTTAGCGGTGATATCGTGAAAGCTATCGCCGCAGGTGCTGATGCTGTTATGATCGGTAATCTCTTTGCAGGAACTGAGGAAAGTCCGGGAGAGGTCATTACCCACATGGGTAGGAACTACAAAGTACACCGGGGTATGGGCTCTGTCAAAGCCATGCTGAAGGGTAGTAAATCACGATACATGCAGTCAGACGTCGAAAATGCAGAGAAGTTGGTACCGGAAGGTGTCGAGGGACGTATTCCTTTCAGAGGTCCTCTCTCAGCATATGTTTTTCAGCTTGTCGGTGGATTGCGAGCTGGTATGGGATACTGCGGATGTGCAACGATTGATGAGATGAAAAAACAAACGAATTTCATCCAGGTGACCCAGGCAGGTATTATCGAGAGTCATCCACACGATATTACCATAACCGAAGAACCGTTGAATTATCAAATAACGAGGTAGCAGAGAACATGACTGATCATAATCAGATGATTCTTGTATTAGATTTTGGGGCACAGTATAGCCAGCTGATAGCAAGAAGAGTACGAGAATCTCATGTATACAGTAAAATACTTCCATTCAATACTGGAGTAGAGCGTATCAGGGAATTGAATCCCGATGGGATCATCTTGAGTGGCGGACCTGCTAGTGTACTGACTGAGGGGGCTCCACAACCAGACTCAGCGATCTTTGATCTTGGTATTCCTATCCTTGGTATCTGCTATGGGCTCCAGATAATGTCCAGCATGTTTGGAGGATCCGTTACACGACCAGAACGAAGAGAGTATGGACTTGCATCACTGCAAAAGAAACTGAAATCGAAACTGTTCACCGACATAGATTCCGGATCAAATCTATGGATGAGCCATGGGGACTCTGTGAATGTATTGCCTAAAGGGTTTCGGGTCACAGCCTCTACAAAAAATTGTCCCGTAACGGCAATCGAACATGTGGGAAAGAAGCTGTATGGCGTGCAGTTTCATCCCGAAGTAGTCCATACAGAATCGGGTTCTGTGCTTATAGCGAATTTTGTACATACTATATGCGGATGTACCCATGCCTGGTCAATGGGATCATTCATGGATGATACCATAGCAGGAATTCGAAAGCAGGTGGGCAAGAGGACTGTACTGTGCGGTCTTTCAGGCGGGGTGGATTCCAGCGTCGTAGCAGCATTACTGCATAGGGCAATAGGTGATCAGCTTGTGTGTGTCTTCGTGAATAATGGGTTATTGCGAAAAGGTGAGGCAGATCGTGTTCTTCAGGTCTTTCGTGATAATTTTCACATACGATTGCAGTATGCAGATGCTGAAGAACAATTTCTTCACGCTCTAAAGGGTGTATCAGAACCGGAAACAAAACGAAGAATTATTGGAAAAGAATTCATTGACGTATTCGAACAAGAGGCAAGGGCTATCGGCCATGTCGATTTTCTTGCACAGGGGACTCTGTATCCTGATGTCATAGAGAGTATTTCTGCAAATGGTGGACCGTCAGTTACGATAAAGAGTCATCATAATGTGGGAGGGCTCCCCAAGAATCTGAGATTTGAATTGATTGAACCACTACGGGAATTGTTCAAAGATGAGGTTCGTATTCTTGGAAAAGAACTGGGACTTCCCGATGATATCGTCTATAGGCATCCTTTCCCTGGACCAGGTCTTGGTATCCGCTGTATCGGTGAGATTACCAAAGAACGGCTCGATACCCTGCGAGATGTTGATGCGATCTTTATTGAAGAGATCAATAAAGCAGATCTCTATAGGGATATTTGGCAAGCTTTAGCGTGTTTATTGCCGGTGAAGAGTGTAGGTGTACAGGGTGATGAACGCACATATGAAGAAGTCTGCTCTTTACGTGCAGTGACAAGTGAAGATGCTATGACTGCCGATTGGTTCAGGTTTCCACCGGAAGTACTGCAGAATACATCAAACAGAATCTGTAATGAGGTTGAACATGTCAACAGAGTGCTCTACGATATCACCTCAAAACCGCCGGGAACCGTTGAGTGGGAATAGTGATACATACAAAGCGGCTGCTGCCATGCAGCCGTTCATGCTAGGAGAGCAGCAACATGATTATGCTATAGAGGATAAGCATGATCAACGTATAGAGAACAAGAGCATTGTTATAGAATATATTCTCTTCATGTGCCTTTTTCGGAAGGAATAACGGGATGATAAATGGGGGAGGCAAAATTAAGAACGTGATAAACGCATAGAGCATGAGCGAGTCAACAGGCAGGATGAATGCATTAGTAAAGTATATGAATGCAGTTCCGAAGATGCCGACAATAAGAAGACGCAGCCCAATAAGCTTGAATGCACTGAATATCCCTTGGCGTTTGAATTGCAGCTGATACCCTATGACCAGCAGAATGAGTGGTGAGGTCATGGCTGCAATAAGATGCAATGTCTGTATAATAGCGGTGATGATCAAATTCTCCTGAACAAGTACGTAGAGATTGGTACTATTAAGAAAAAGTGCAGAGATAATCGCAATAATGATAGGGGAGGAGGAAAACGAACGTAGCACTGAACCTATTTTAATGGTCTTTTCCTGTTTGAACTGAAGAGCCGGAGCGTAAAAGAACCAGATAAAAAGTTCATGACCAAGGTCAAGCAGCAGTATAGCGTAGAGTTTCTCCTGTCCGAACATGCTCGTGAAAAGCGCTATCCCAACCATTCCGAACTCAAATCCTGTATAAAAGAATTCAGAATATGGATGTGCACATATATTGGCACGACGCAGCAGCAGCCCAGCTGCATAGAGGATAAAGCAGAATAGTATCGTACTGATAAAAAGAGCGATGTAGGAGATCTTCAGCTCCATGGTCAGAAACGAGAGAAATAGGATTGATGGCAGGACCACGTTGATAACCAACTTCTTGAGATCATCGATGAATCCTTCTTGGAACAGATGAGCTTTTCTTACCACGATGCCAAGGGTCAACAGCAGGAAGATCGGTAGGAATTTTGTAAGCATAATGATCATCGTTTTAATATAGAGGTCAGAAGAGATTTCGTCAAATCTATCGTCAAGACTGTTATCCGGATCGTAGGTGTAGTATACTGAATGAAGAGAGATAAGGGGGTGCTGAATGGAAGATTCTGCTAATGAACTGCAAGTACTAGGTGCACTCAATACTATCGTTACTAAGTATTTGGCTCTATAGATGACCTCTAATCACGAGACTGTCAGTATTTCTATTCCGGAATCACTTGCATGGGCTCTCTACATGCATCGGGATAGTAATAAAAGCGATCTTACTCTGCCATGGAATGGTAATCAGAGTATAAAAGATGTAGTTGAGTCGGTCGGAATACCCCATACCGAGGTCCATTGTTACTACAATGCCGACGAAGAAGTCTCGGAAAACTATATAGTAGAACCGGGGGATACCCTTTCTTTCACACCTGTCTTGATGCTTCCCTATTGTCAACGAACTTTTCTTGTAGATACCCATCTTGGTAAGCTTGCATCATATCTTCGGCTTATGGGATTCTCTACCTACTATCAAACCGATTGGTGTTCCGCCGATATCATAGATCTGATTCATACAAGCGGAGCAACGTTAGTAACACGCAATCATGAGTTACTGAAACACAAAGAATTAGACCATGGATTACTCATACACTCAATGGAAATATCTGAACAGGTATGGGAAGTATGTTATCGTTATGATTTGATTTATCATGTGAATCTGCTTACCCGCTGTCCTCACTGCAATGGGGAAGTACATCAGGTGGATAAGACCGAAATAGTGAGTCAGCTTGAGCCTGAAACGAATCAATGGTATGATGATTTCTATCGTTGTGATACGTGTGGGCAGATCTATTGGTATGGATCACACTATACTAGACTCATAACCTTATTGGATACGATACGTGACAGAATAGAGGCCATAACGTAAGCCTGGATCATACTGAGAAGACAGAGTCGATTGATCTCTGAGACTTGAGATCTGTTCTATGCCCATACTCTATGCCGATCGCTCGATCTTCCTTGTTGAGATGCCAGATACCCAAGCCTCTTGAATGATCTGAAGCAGGGCCTGTTCACTGCGTTTCTTTGCGGTAACAAAGAATGGGATATACCCGCCTTTCCTCAATTTCGGTATCGTCAGATACATCGTCCCCATGCGGGATCAAAGCGTCGGACTCTATCTGGGAATATGTATGGTTACGAGATTGGATTATTTCTATATGCGACAAGGTTCCGTTTCCCTTCTTCTTCATTGACTTTGGTCAACATGACTCCTCCGACGATAAACAGGATGATGATAGACAGAATTCCCAGTCGGTTGCTTCCTGTAAGAAGTGTGACACTGCCCATGAGAACTGGTCCTATTACAGCGGCAAACTTACCAAGGAGATTGAAGAATCCGAAGAACTCAGCAGATTGTTCTTTCGGAATTAATCGTGTATAGAAGCTTCTACTCAGTGCTTGAATACCTCCCTGAAACAGTCCAACGAAAACTGCAAGCATATAGAAATGCCAAACTTGATTCATGAAGTATCCTAGGATCGCAATACAGGAATATGCGATGATTGCCACGATAAGCGCTTGTTTCACACCAATCTTCTTTGCAAATAGGTTGTATAACAGGGTCGCGGGAAACGCGACGAACTGTACTAATAGCAGCGCTATGATAAGAGACTCTGAGGGGAACCCTATTGAGGTCCCATAATCCACAGCCATTCTTATGATCGTATCAACTCCGTCTATATAGAACCAATAGGCAATCAAAAAGATCCCAACGACTTTAAGATGCTGGATCTTTTTGAATGTCTGTTTTAACTGTATGAAACCGGCCCTGACAGCTTTACTGATAGGTACTGAATCGATATTTTTTGGTTCTTCAACAAAGAGCATGATCGGGATTGAGAAGAGTGCCCACCAAATTGCAACTGTGATAAATGCTATACGGATAGCCGTTTCTCCATCAGCGATCCCAAATATCTCCGGTTTCAGATACATACCGACATTCACCAGGAAAAGAAGACCCCCGCCGATATATCCAAGTCCAAATCCCAATGATGAGGTATAATCAACCTTTGAAGCAGATGCCACATCGGGAAGTAGTGAATCATAGAAGATATTAGCTCCTGAAAATCCTATCGTTGCAATGATATAGAATAGAATAGCAATGGGCCATTGTCCCATCTGAACAAACCACAGTCCGCCTGTCATGATACATCCAAGATAGGCAAAAAAGATCAATAGACCTTTCTTTATACTCCCCCTGTCAGCAATAGCACCTAAGAATGGTGCAAGTGCGGCTACCACGATAGATGCACTTGAATTGGCAAAACCTAAATAAAAGGTACTCTGCTGTACTGATGCACCTGTAGACCAATAGGCTTTGAAAAAAACCGGGAAGAAACCGGCCATCACGGTCGTTGCAAATGCACTATTTGCCCAATCATAGAACGCCCAAGACCAAATAGATTTTTTTGAGTCTTTCATATACTTGCTCCAAGAATACAGAATATTAGTATTCTACTCTGGTTTTTCACTGAAGTCATGTCAAAAGAATAAAAGGTTTATGAGAGAACAGTTTTATGTTATACTAGGAAATGACTTTCATGCAGTTCGGAATGTTTTATGTTCCCTCGTATCCATGCATATGACAACTCCAATTGTTCCCGATCCAAGAGATCTAAAGCTATCCCTGAATTCCGTAATGCATGAGTAAGGTGGTGTAGGACGATCGCACAGGATACAGAGATGTTGAAACTTTCGACAAAACCATACATGGGGATCTTCATATACTCATCAGATAATTCAAGTGCGGTATTACTCAACCCGGTCAATTCTGTTCCAAACAGCAAAGCCATCTTTCCCGCTTGAATATCAAGTTCTTCAAGATATACATCACCACTGTGAGGGCTGGTCGCTATGATACGATATCCTTGCTGTTTTAAGTGTTCAATAGCCGTGATGGTGTTGTGCTCGTTATTGTTGTTATATCGATTGATGGTAAGCCATTGACTGGTTCCGAGTTCTACACTCTTATGCAATCTGAATTTATTCTTGTTCTCGATGATATGAACATCCTGTACTCCGAACCCATCACAACTGCGTAGTACTGCACTGGCATTGTGTGGCTGAAAGATATCTTCTAGGACAACGGTCAAATACCGAGTTCTTTGTGCAAGTACGTTGTTTATTCGTTCTAGTCTTTCAGGAGTGAGCATCTTACTGTAGTAAGTTATTCGCTCATAGAGTTGTGCATCAGTAAAAATTGAGTTGTCCATAGGAGTAAGAGTATAAGAACTTATCCCCTTGTACAAGGGGATAAGTTCTTAGTTTGCCCAGCATGCGCAATAACTTGGTGGTGAAAGTCCACTGTGGGTGCGGTACTACCAAGAGGTAGAA
>CAYYPJ010000023.1:5699-19969 GCA_964473495.1 uncultured Spirochaetales bacterium | reverse complement strand
AAACGTTCAGATATATCATCACGTACCAAAGGATGGGAAGAACATGGCGATCGGACTTATCCCGGCAGATAGACAACAGAAGATCAAGGAACTTATCATCCAGAAGGGTGTGGTCCGTGTGAATGAGTTGAGTGACCTGTTCGAGGTCTCTGTGCTCACTATCCGTCGTGATCTTGATCTTCTAGCCGATCGGGGGATATTGGAACGCTCCTATGGCGGGGCGATCCTTCGGCAGAATATGTCAATAGAACCATTGTTCAAACAAAAAGAGCAACTTTATCGGAAAGAGAAAGAGCGTATCGGTACAGCAGCCGCACGACTGATTGAAGAGGGAGACATGGTTCTTGTGAATAGCGGGTCAACGACTCTTCAGGTTATAAAGGCGCTGAGGGATAAACATATCACCATCATAACCGATAATATAGCTGCTGCCCTGGTATCAGAAGATGCTGCCTATGATATGGTCTTTCTTGGCGGAACGTATCGTACTCAATCCCGCTCGGTTGCCGGGACATTTGCTTTGTCGGCTCTTGAGAAGGTCTATGCAAACAAGGTGATCATTGGTGTTGACGGGTTCAGTTTTTCTCATGGGTTGACGACCCCCGTCATGGAGGAAGCTGAGATCACGCGATTAATGATAGAAAAGACCGTAGGGCAGGTGATCGTGGTTGCTGCCAGTAATAAGATGGGTGTTGTATCCAACTTCAAGACAGCCTCGATAGAGAAGATAGACACGCTGGTGACTGATGAAGCCGCACGGGAGTTCTTGGCCGATCTTGAATTAGAGAAATCGGGGATGAGGTTGGTGATAGCATAACAATAGATACCGTTGGTATCATTGACAGATAAGGAGAGAAATGTATGGCTTATGAGGATGCTTACAAAGATTGTGAATGGGTAGGGTTCGAGCAGCTGGAGAACTTTATGAAAGATGCTCTTATAGGTGCAGGATTGCCGGAAGAAGATGCGAAGATCGTTGGTAATATCCTGATTACCTCTGATAAGAGAGGTATTGACTCACATGGGATTGGGCGTCTGAAACCAATATATATCGATAGAATAGATGCAGGGATCCTGAACCCTATAACAAAGATCGATGTCATAAAAGATGAGAAGGCTACAGCAGTACTTGATGGAAACAACGGCATGGGGCATGTCATTTCCAAGAAGGCTATGCAGATGGCGATTGACAAGGCTAAAGAATTTGGTATTGGTATGACGGCAGTACGTAACTCAACTCACTATGGGATTGCAGGATACTACTGTCTTATGGCAACTGATGCTGGTATGATCGGGATAACCGGTACGAATGCACGGCCATCGATTGCTCCTACCTTTGGGGTGGAGAATATGCTAGGCACTAACCCGTTGACCTTCGGGCTGCCGACTGATGAAGAGTTCCCTTTTGTGCTGGACTGTGCAACGTCAGTTTCGCAGCGGGGAAAGATAGAGGTCTATGGTCGTGCAGGAAAAGAGGTGCCCCCAGGATGGGTCATCGGAAACGATGGAAAGACACGAACTGATACGCAGCAGATTCTTATTGACCTGACAAAGGGTAAAGCAGCATTAGCCCCTCTTGGTGGTATTGGAGAAAAAACCGGCGGATATAAGGGATATGGATATGCAATGATAGTTGAGATCCTCGCAGCTGCACTTCAGGACGGCAGTTACATGAAGGCTCTCAATGGGTTTAATGCAGAAGGGAAACGAATCCCTTATCCTTTGGGACATTTCTTTATTGCAATTGATCCTGAGAAGTTCATGGGATTAGAGACCTTCAAGAGGATTGCAGGGAATATCTGCCGAGATGTACGAAATTCCAAGGTAGCTCCAGGTCAGGAGAGGATCTATACCGCTGGTGAAAAAGAATATATTGCATGGGAATATAGAAAAGAACATGGATGTCCTATTCCTGCGACTCTGCAGAAAGTGATTATTGAATTGCGAGATCGATATGATCTTGACTACTCTTTCGACTTTGAGAAATAGTGAATAAGGATATTCACATATATTGTGAGTATATAGGGAGTAAGAAAATGGATGAATTACAGAAGAAGGCATTAGCATACCATATGATGGGTGGAGTGCCGGGGAAAATAACTGTTGTACCGACAAAACCATGTGTGACGTCAGAAGATCTTGCGCTTGCCTATACCCCGGGAGTAGCACAACCAGTATTGGAAATTGCTCATAACCCCGAAGATGCATATAAGTATACTGCAAAGGGTAACTTGGTAGCTGTCATCACTAACGGTACGGCGATCCTTGGTCTGGGCAATAAAGGTGCTTTAGCTTCTAAACCGGTTATGGAAGGTAAAGGGGTACTTTTTAAGAGATTTGCTGATGTTGATGTCTTCGATATCGAATTGGATACTACTGATCCTAAGAAGGTCATAGAAGTCGTCAAGCTGCTTGAACCAACCTTTGGAGGAGTCAACCTGGAAGATATTAAAGCGCCAGAGTGTTTTGAGATTGAACAGACACTTATAAAAGAGTGTAATATACCGGTATTTCATGATGATCAACATGGTACAGCGATTATAGCTACAGCAGGTGTCATGAATGCTGCAGAGGTCGTCGGTAAAAAGATGGAAGAGCTTAAGGTCGTAGTAAATGGTGCAGGGGCAGCTGGGATCTCTTGTGCAAAGATGTTGATATCATGCGGCGTGAAACAAGAGAATCTGATCATGTGTGATAGTAAGGGTGTTATCTACAAAGGTCGTAAAGAGCGAATGACACCTGAAAAGATCGAGATGGCTAACGATACTGAAGCAAGAGTCCTTAAAGAGGCTATGGTTGGTTCTGATGTATTCCTTGGTCTCTCTGTTGCCGATTGTGTCACTCCTGAAATGCTATTGTCTATGGCAAAGGATCCTGTAGTAATCGCTATGAGTAATCCCTATCCGGAAATCACATATGAACTTGCAACTGCAACCCGTGATGATATAATTATGGCTACTGGAAGAAGTGATTATCCAAACCAGATCAATAATGTACTTGGTTTTCCCTTTATCTTTAGAGGTGCTCTAGATGTTCGTGCATCAAGAATCTCAGAAGGGATGAAACTTGCAGCCTCTAAAGCACTGGCTGCTCTTGCAAAAGAACCAATTCCTGAAGAAGTCAAGAAAGCTTACGGCGGACAAGATTTCTTATTCGGAAGAAATTATATCGTCCCAAAACCTTTTGACCCTAGAGTTATCGAATGGGAAGCTGTCGCAGTCGCTAAAGCTGCTTGTGATGAAGGATTGGCAAAGCACCCAATCAAAGATTGGGCTGCTTATAGAGAATCTCTGCGAAAGCGTATGGAGAAATATTGGGACTGATTCGGGGTTAGCCCTTATATGATTCTCATCACTGTGTGCCGAGTTCACGTTTCTCGCTTTGAGCTGTTTCCCTTTTATGAGGGGAACGGCTTCTTGCATTATCCAGATAGTGAGTATATAGTGATAGAACACAATGTGGCACATGGTGGTCAATGGGAATGAATCAAAAAAAAGTTTTGAAGATCTTATTAGTAGATGATGAACGAATCAGTAGAGAAGTTGCAGCACATCTCTTGAAAAGTGGAGGACATGAAGTAATAACAGCTAGTCTTCCCTCTGAAGCTATTGATATATTCGAACGGGAAAAAGATTCATTGGATATTATTGTTCTCGATATGCTGATGCCGGAGATGTCAGGCAAAGAGCTTTTTTACCGATTAAAGCAGATTGACCCAAAGGTAAAGACAATACTCCTAAGCGGATATGGGAAGAGCAGTGACATTCAAGAAGCTATGGATCATGGTGTCTACTACTGCTTACAGAAACCAGTGTTGAGACAGAAACTGCTTGATACCGTCCTTGAAGTAGCTGATAGGTGAATAAGGATTACCAGCGATTGAACACATCCTCTGCAAAACCCAATATATGATCGAGCTCCAATGCCTTCCCATCGTCCAGGATCACGGTACCGGAAAAATAGCCGAAGACTTGGTGCTGTAATGATTGTATGATCCAGAAGTTTGTTTTTGATGACCTATCTACGATTGGAGCGAAATCTAAGGTAAGACGATCATCACTGCTTGTGAACCTCCACGGTCTTGTGTAATCGTCAGTATCTATGTGAAATGTCACTTCCTCGAGTTTGTGGATCCTATGGTCATAGAATATGACGTTCTCACTAGCCGGTGAGCGGTCAGAGAAGCCATAGCCGATATTGAATCCGAAAGGGACATGATTGAGCATCGTGGAAGCAGACCCCCAAAACCACTTGTTTTGATAGGTCCATCGCCCTCGTCCCCAATCGAGACCTGCAAAGTCGGAAGCCGGATCCAACATAATCTTCTTCGTCCCTGCCATAATCGTACCTGATGCAGGCATACAGGTAATCTTTTCGTTCAGATAGAAAGCTGTACGATTCTCTTTCCATGATGTCGCAATATTCATACTTTCATCATTTTCTGGACAGGTTAGGGTAATATGTGCAGTAAGTCCCTGTCCTCCGGAAAAGAACTTGAGTTTTGCTGCTTTTATCTCAATCGTTCGAGTTTTCCCCGATGTTTCTACAGTGATTTCCATCGCTTTGTTTGCAAAGGAGACTATCCCCTCTGAAGAGACTTTGGGAAGATTGAGTCTTCTTCTCGGCAGGAGCCTTAAGACTTCCTGTTGTTTTGTGATGCCGGCCTGTAGGTCAAGAAAGCAGACTGCCATCAATCCGGCATATCCCAAGTCACTCACGGTGATCGTCAATCCTATCTTCTTATCATGGGAAAGCAGATAGTAATAATCCCACTCCTTGATACGTATCCAGCTTGCTGCGATCCGGTCTCTCTGATAGTTCCATACCGGATGGCGAGCCCAGCCTTCTTCCTGAATAAGACCATTTTTGTCCAGCAGATTTTGTCTCTTGGTCACCTCATGCTGCATATCGTTTCTACTCCTCCTTGTTATGTGAAGATACCTTACAGTATACTCCACAAGGCAGTAGAATAACAGAAGAGGTTTCCCTCAGAAGAGGTTTTTCTCCTGAGGGTTATCGGTATATCGTTTATTCGATGGCTATATGCAGTGACTGGGTGATACGCGGGACTGCTTGTACGCATCCCCTGGCTGAATCTGCCATTGTCTTATCAATGGCTGTACGGCTTGAGATGATCGAAATAAAAATAAAAACAATGATCACGGCAAATGCGATCAACAGTAATTTGTTACTCATCTTCATAGAGGGTCTCCTTATTCTTATCCATATATGCACGATAGAACGCTTCAAATTCCGTTATCGAAAGTTTCAGACTCGTCATAGTCTTGAAGATATCAGGGAGCACGGTATGGATGAACTCTTGTCTCTTTTGGATAAGAGCCCGTTTTGATGCATCAGCTGCTGTGAAGTATCCGATACCGCGTCGATTATAGATGATTTTCTGATCTTGAAGAAGCATATAGGTTCTCGTCATGGTGTTCGGATTTACTTCCATCTCCACAGCCATATCCCGTATTGACGGGATACGTTCATCATCAGGCCACTTTCCATTGAGAATCTGCTTATAGGCATACTCGGCAATCTGCTTATAGATAGCTTGTTTATCCTTAAACCGCATCTGTAGCCTCTACTTCTCGAATTCGAAGGTCGGTTATAAGCCAGCAGAATGGAGCTAGGAAAGCCCAATAGATTATCTTGCAAGCTGTTGCAATAAAGCGCAGGTACGGTTCATTTGCCGGACTGATCAGCAATGAAGTCTGGTTGAGATAAGGGTCAGATGTGATACTGAAAAAGTTGAACATCTGCGTTTTGATAGAGAATACAACAGATTGTCTGAAATATGGTCCATAAACGATTCTGAAAGAAAGTAGCGTAAAAAGACTCAAGACTATAACGCCTGCCATAATGACCAGGACTGTCTTGATAAAGTGTGTACTCTTAAAATATGCAGCACCCAGCAGAAAGATCGATTGCAGCACAAGATAGTGAAGTACCATCTTCCAATTGACGGGATCCAGTATATTGAAGATGAGGGCATGCCTACCAAAGCTGAGTGTGTTGATCCCTTCTATGATTATTGATGAGAGAAAAAAGAAAAGCATCAATACGATTGGATAGATGATGCCGAAATAGATGATATGAGTAATCAATTTCTCATGCGCATGAACAGGAAGCATCAGCCATGTATGCTGTTTGACTTTGCTGTGCATCGTCTCTGAGAATGAGAGACTCGTCATGATGAACCCCCCTAAGAAGAGGAAGTTCCTAAACAGATTCTTGTAAGCCGGATCTATCATGGAATTAGGGATGGAATTGGCAGAGGCACGTGCGAGGCTGGGAAGCAGCAGTATACCGAAAATCACAGCTGCATAGATAATCAGCCCTTTACGATCTTCATAGAACTGTTTTTGTAGTAGATAGAATATATTCTTCATCCTCTTGCTCCTTTGAATGCATCGGGGGATGCAATGACTGCATTGAAAAGGGTCTCAAGGTTTATCATAGTCTCCTCCTGTCCCTCTGTCCTTTTACGCACGACCGAATATCCTCCTGGGACCGGTTCATTATAGATGACATCAGGTCCAAATGCTTCTTCGGTCTCAAGTTTCATGGTGATCATCTTTGACACCTCTTCAATGCTCTCGTTGAATATGATATTCCCATTATGCAGGATGATGATCGGATCGATCAGATTCTCCATATCACGTACTTGGTGCGTTGATATGATGAACGTTCTTTCCTCGGTGAACGTTGATGCGACAGTTCTTCGAAACTGACTCTTTGATGGTATATCAAGGCCGTTTGTGGGCTCATCAAGGATAACTAGTGCTGTATGAGAAGCCAACCCGAAAGCAAGGAGAAATTTCTTCTTCTGCCCAAACGAGTAGTCACTGATTCTCTGGTTGGTATCTAAACGAAAAGTTTCTAGGAAGTGTAAGAATTCCTGCTCATCGAATTTTGGATAGAAAGGAATGTTCAACTTTACGTAGGTAGCTATAGGCATATTGGGAAGGTAGAATTCTTCAGGCAGGTAGAATATATCGGCAAGCATCAATGGGGATCTCTTTTTGGGGTCACATCCCAATACTTCAGCTTCTCCCCCCTTGCAGAACAGTTGTCCTGAAAGAAGTTTGAGCAGGGTTGTCTTGCCAGCCCCGTTCATACCTAATAATCCGTAGATACTTCCTGATGGGATCGTTAAATCAAGATTGTTGAATAATGGTTTTCTCCCATAAGTAAAATAAATCTGGTTAAGTTCAATCATACATCACTCCTATCTTTAACATTACTAGTGTACTATGTGTATAGTACACTAGTAATGTAGTCCCAAATAGATGAATCGTCAAGAGTTTTATGCTGTATTTTTCCAGTATTGTGTTTGAATTATCCTTAAAGAAACGAAAGTTCTGATATAGTTGAGTTTTATCAGAACTTCTGCACTCACCCCGATCGGTATGATAGGAAACTTAGATCAGGCGAGAGTCCTTAGTAGATCACGTAATTGATCGAGAACCTGACCGAATTGTGTATCAAGTCGCTGATATGATTGGTAGAGAAGCTCAACAAATTCTTTATCTTGTTCCGGTTTAAGTTCAAAATGTTGACCGGTTTTCTCTTCCAGCATCTGCTGTTTCTGTTTGAGTTGCGGTGTGTATTGTTCTATAAGATGATCCTTCATTTGCTCTCTCGTCTCGAGGTATTGGGTATAAAGATTGTCAATCTGCACAAAGGCATCCAACAATTCTTTATCACTATCTGTGAGAACTGTCATAAGAACCTTAAGTCTTCCTAAGGATTTGACATATTCCTCATTCTGTGGGAGAGAGAGGTTAGCTAGGATTGTATCAACGATCGCAGTCTTTACGGTAGTTCTGTCTGCCTCTGGTATGGCTTCATATACCTGTTTGACATCGTTGATAGATTTATCAGGGTCAAATATGAATGAACCTGCAATCTTTTTTCCCTGTCGCTTCAAAGAATCTTTTCGTATCTGTTCAGGATCGCTATCAATATCATCAACACGTTCCATTGCTATCTCAAATGCTGTTTTTATTCGTGCCATAGTTTGAATCCATCCTCCCTATTTACTACATGATACTATAAGATAGCTGTTTTTACTGGTAGAGTCTAGCGTTGGGTGTATTAATACTCTTGCTGCTGATACTTAAATTGCATAGACTGCTAGTACACGATGAAGCGATATACCGCCTCATCATCATAGCTGCAGGGAGTAGTGGAATAAACTCGAATTCAGTATGTTTTCCGCTCCTGCACGGCACTCTATCGATTAGGTCCTGATACGTTACGATCATAAACAAGGTAGAAGTGCTAAGCGAGGTATCATATGACAGAGAAGACCTATTATAATCAACCCTATACCAGAACGATCACCGCATATGTGAAGACAATAGTACCCTATAAGAAAAGGTGGTCAATTGAACTTGATCGTACAATATTCTATCCGGAAGGCGGCGGACAACCCGGCGATCAGGGGGATATTGAAGGATGTACGATTATCAATACCATTAAACATGACGGCAGTATCCTGCACCTCACAGATGCTGAACCGATGATCACTGTGGGACAAGAAGTTGTCTGCAGTATTGATTGGTCTCATAGATATGACTATATGCAGCAGCACACCGGCCAACACATCATTTCCGGGGTACTCTACAGGGAACTGAAGATCGGTACAGTATCAGTTCATCAGGGTGAAGAGTATATGACGATTGAAACAGATCGTAAGATGATCACTGATGATGAGATTATCGTGATCGAGGATGCTGCCAACCGTATCATCTCAGAAAATCATTCCATCTGGTATGATGAGAAGAGTGAGGAAGATGTTGCAGATATCCCTCTACGGAGAACTCCGAAGGTCAAAGGTATGATACGTCTGGTCACGATAGATACGTGTGATATCGCAGCATGCGGAGGGATACATCTGCATACAACCGGTGAGGTGTTGTTGATCAAGTGTATCGGTACTGAAGTTATTCGCGGAAGAGTTCGATTGATTTTCAAGATCGGTGATCGTGCTGTCGAGGATTATCGAAACAAAGACCTCATTGTGCGGCAGCTTGTCAAACTCTATTCGGCTCAGCAGCCGGAGATACTTGATCAGGCGCGGCATAGGATTGATCAGATCAAAGAACTGCAGACTTCCAGTGCTGTAATTGAGAGAAAGTATATGAGTATGCTTCTTTCACAGGCGATAACCAAATCAGATCAAGTAGAGAATATCTCAATCGTGACACTCGATCTTTCGCAAGAAGCCCCGGGGGTTCTCAAAGAAATCGTCAAAGTACTTCCCCAGAATCAACCATTGGCACTGTGTGCTGTACAAGAACAACAGCATGGAGGATTACAATGGCTCATAACCGTCACAAAAGGGGTGAATATGGATATCTCAATAGTGAGAGATCGACTGTTTCCTCTAATTCATGCTAAAGGCGGGGGAAAGTCCCCTGTATGGCAGGGAATGGGAACCGATGCATCCGGTAAGGAACAGTTTCTGGCCGTATTCAAAGAGTTATTCATCCATCAGGAGAACTAAGAGATGGTCAATAAGATAATAACTGAACTAAAAGCACACGGAAATACTGAGAAGGCGAAGTCCCATAGTCGTTTTTTTAAGACTGCCGAAGGGGAGTACGGAGAAGGCGACAAATTCATCGGGGTATCTGTGCCTGAGCAGCGTATGATCGTGAAACAATATGCTGAGAGCGTAAACCTGGATGATATCGAACAGCTTGTGATCCATACGTACCATGAGTGTCGAATGACCGGGTTTCTTCTGCTGGTCTCATGGTATAAGAGATCAAAGAAAGAGGAGGAGCAAAGGGCATTAGTCTTATTCTATCTTGCCCATGTTACATATCTCAACAATTGGGATCTTGTCGATGTGACTTGCTGCAAGATTTTGGGACCTTGGTTGGAAAAACGTGATCGAACAGTGCTGTATGTTCTTGCTGATAGTGATCACTTGTGGAGTCAGCGTCTCGCGATCATTACCACGATGCACTTCATCAAACAGGATGATTTCGCTGACACTCTGCGTTTGGCTGATATATTGCTCCATCATAGGCATGATCTTATCCATAAAGCAGTGGGATGGATGCTTCGTGAAGTTGGAAAGCGTGATCCTGCATGTGAGCGTGAATTCCTGCAAAATCGCTATACCCGGATGCCTCGAACGATGTTGAGGTATGCCATAGAGAAGTTCCCGGAACAGGAAAGGAGGTCGTATCTTCATGGACGTATCTAAGAAAGAACAAGACCCTTCAGATATGAAGCAGATCATCAAAAAGACACTTGTGATTGCTCTCATTGTATTTCTCTGCTATGGCGGGGTTTCTTACTTCTTTCACAGTGATCTCAATCAGTTTGGCGAATGGTTGGGTGGTCATCTGGGTTTCTGGGGGATAGGTCTCTACTGTTTTTTTGTGGATATGCTTATTATACCTACTACTATCGATGTGATCTTTCCTTTTACAATGGATTGGCCTGCTATCCCGTTACTTGCAACAATGTCTTTGGCTTCTCTGTTTGGAGGGTTCTGCGGATATCTTATTGCGAGAATACTGAATAGATTTAAAATCATTCATAGAATGACTGCGACTTACCATAAGAAGGGCAAGGACTTGATCGAGAGGTATGGCGGATGGGCTGTTGTCATAGCCGGGATCACGCCGATCCCTTACTCCACCGTCTGTTGGATTGCCGGACTGCTTGGGGTCCCCTGGTATAAGGTACTATCTGCGTGTTCCTCACGAATACCTCGTATAATCATCTACTACCTGCTGATTCGCAGCGGGATCAGTCTTTTTGATTTGGTACCGGCCAACGGATAGATTTTATGGTTATAGGAGAATGTCAGCAAGGCGTTTCCAGCTTGCTGTGAAGGCCGCTTTTTTATTACGATCCCCAATTTGGAAGTAATCCATTCCCGCACATTTTGCCGTTTCCCCATCGATTTTTGGGCTGTCCCCGACAACCAATACTTCCTGAGGAGATGCCCCCATCAGCTGTGCAATCTTGGTGTATGCCTTCGGTGCAGGTCGAAGCTGCCCGGTCTTATCAACTGATATTCTATAGGCGAAAGTTGCTGGGGGAATTCCAATAGCTCTCAGCTGTTCATCGATGATTCCGGTATCGGAATAGAGAGCAAGTGTATACTTGTCTGTGAGTGAGCGAAGGGTGTCCCGACAGATAGGTTCAGTCTCATAATATTTTTCAAGGATTCGTATGCGAGCGGGATTGTATTCATGTTGATACCAGTAATCAATGCTTGCAGCATTGATAGGAGGTTTGTCTGGATGCCCAGTGTTCAATATTTTTGCGATACCTTCAAACAGATACGTCTTGTACTGTGATCCGTTGTTGAAGTCTTTCCCTTCGAGTGGTCTCAACAGATTGTTCATGGCACGAATTTTTTCGTACATCTCCAGATTGCTGAGGACTAGGCGCTTTCCGAAGCCGGTTTTCATGTAGAGGGTTCCGTTAAGACCAAAAATACAGCCTTTGTATATCATCACAACTCTAATACACGCAGCCGATTCATGATGTCAAGCTTGTCTGCCTGTTCTGCAGCGTCTGCCGGGGTTTCTCCTGCAAGGTTCTTACTGCTTGGGTCTGCACCGAGTGCCAGTAGATACTCTACAGGCTCCAAAGATCCATATACAGCTGCTATATGAAGCGGCGTGTTTCCAGACTGATCAGTCGATGTAAGATTCTCTGGGGTGATGATCCATGACAATGCATCGATGCCCATAGAGAAGGCCATATTCAGGGGAGTAAATCCTTCTCCGTTTCGCGAGAAGAGATCTGCTCCGGCAGCAGCGAGTACTTCGACAGCGGCTTTGTTGTTGGATAAGAATGCATTATGAAGTGGCGTGTTTATTCTGTTATTTCTGCTGTTGATATCAGCACCCTTATCAATAAGGCAGCGAATAACATCGGCAGATGCATTCTGTTGTATAGCAGTGTGAAGCGGTGTATTGCCTTCATCGTCACGGTCATATACCATAGGACCGGTGATAAACCAGCTGACGACAGCTACGCCTGCTTTGAATGCAACACATAGCGGGGTATCTCCGTAACGGTTTTCTGCATAGATGTCAGCACCCTTATCGGAGAGGAGTTGACAGGTCTTTTGGTTCTTATTTCTAACGGCTTCATGCAGCGGTGTGTTTCCACGGTCATCTCGAGTATTATAATCTGCTCCCAGTTCGATCAGTAGTTGAGATATCTCCCAGTAGTTCTTTCGTGTGGAGAGGAGAAGCGGGGTCATTCCGGTGTTGTCACGTGCTTCAAGAGATGCTCCATATTCATATAACATTTTGACCCCTAACTGATCCTGATGAAGTACCGCCGTATGCAGGGGAGTATTTCCACTAAGATTACGTAACTCTACATTAGCTCCAAGGAGAAGCAGTAGTTTTGCGCTCTTTGCAGCACCCCATGATATAGCGGTATGCAGTGGAGTATTCCCATAGTTGTCTCGTGAGTCAATATTAGCTCCATGATTAATCAGTTGTCTGCATATTGCGACGTTGCTATTCTTTACTGCAAAATGAAGAGGAGTCAATCCTTGATCATTACGGGCATTCACGGCTGATCCGAGATCTATCAAGTATGCACTTATTTCCTCATAATCCCACAAGGCAGCTAAATGCATGGGGGTGTTCCCCTTATCATCATGGTCGAAAATATTATGTTCGTTGATAATATTCTCAGTGAATGAGATTCCCTTCTCATAGGCAAGGACCACTGGGGACTTTCCTCTGTTGTTATTGAGGAACGGGTCTGTTCCGCTCTCGGTAAGTATCTTAGCAGCTTCAGGATAGTCACATCCTACAGCAATGTGCAGCGGCGTCTCTCCCTGAAGGTTCACGGCATTAGGATTCGCTCCCTGTTCAATGATGTATTTGATCACATCACCCTTGGCATGGATCTGTACAGCTATGTGTAGGGGAGTATTACCCTCCCCGTTGGTTGTCCTGTTCATCTCTGGACGGTAGAACCATGAGATCGTATCTATTCCTTTGATGAGGGCTCTGGTTAGCGGGGTGATCCCATTGTAATTCTGTAAATAGATATCGGCACCTGCATCCAGCATAAGTTTAGCTGCCGCTTCATTATTCTGTGCCAGAGCTGTCATGATTGGCGTGTTTCCCGTAGTGTCCCTGTTGTTAGGGTCGGCATCATATGAGAGCAGCAGACTAACGAAAGAATCGTCGATACCGGCAAACATGGCATTACTCAATGGGGAATCCCCAAAGATGTTCTTGCTATCGACTTGTGCACCTTGTTCAAGAAGATACTCTGCAATCTCGGTATCCCTGTTTGCAGCTGCAGCGAGATGCAAAGGGCTGTTATTATGTGCATCACGAGCATTTACATCTGCACCTGAAGTGATCAGGATTTTTACGATATCGAAAAAATTATGTGATACCGCGATATGAAGTGGTGTATCTTCTTCTTCATTCCGTGCCTCAAGATAGGCATGATCTTTTATGAACATGCGCATCAGTGCTGGATGATGATAAGCAGCTGCAAAATGAAGAGGAGTAGTCCCTCCCTCAAAACGAATATTCACGTCATTATTCGCTATTGCCTGGTATGCGTAGTAGAATTCCCGGCTTCTGGGGATAACGGAATAGTTATCGATCAATGAGCGTGCGACCAGAACATGATTATCACTTTCTGTCTGTGCAAAAGCTATATCTAGAGGAGTCTGCCCGGTATTATTATGCATATTTATATCTGCACCATAGATAATCAGCTCATCTACAACACGATAATCACCTCTGATAGCGGCATGGTGGATCGGTGTGTTTCCCTGTGAGTCTACAGCATTGACGAACTGTTCTCCCAGTAACGATGTCACTGCATCGGCTCCCGAAGTGAATGCCATGGCAAGAGTCGTCAATCCGTTGTCATCAGGTACATATATCAAAGAGCCCTGATCAGTGAGAAGATGTGCCAGCTCAAAAGAGTGTTCGGCTGCCAAATGTAGAGGAAGACGTCCCATAGCATCCTGCACAGTGGGATTTGCTCCATGTTTGAGCAGTAGTTTGATCATCTGTTCATCTGCTTCTATGGCGGCAAGATGCAGTGGAGTGAGTCCCTGTTGATCTGCTTGTCGTATGACCCGTGTGTCTAGGAGGATAAACTGTTCTGCAGAGTTGAGATCGTGGGCTAGAATAGCCTCTGTAAGACTTTGCGGTTTAGGAGGTGTGATCTTCTTTTCCTGCTCCTCTTCGACGGCAGCAGTCTTTATCTCAACGGGTTCCTGCTCCTCTTCG
>CAYYPJ010000023.1:0-5599 GCA_964473495.1 uncultured Spirochaetales bacterium | reverse complement strand
CTGCTCCTCTTCGACGGCAGCAGTCTTTATCTCAACGGGTTCCTGCTCCTCTTCGACGGCAGCAGTCTTTATCTCAACGGGTTCCTGCTCCTCTTCGGCTACAGGGGGAATAGGTGTTCCTATGACATCAAGGGATTCAGGTTCTTGAATCATGGGCGTGGGTTCTAAGATGTCTGCTGTATCCTCGGGAGGAGCAGCAGGAGACTTCTTTTCTTTCTCCAGTGTGGTACATGAAATGAGAACAAGACTTATGATGATCAGAGTGATCCAAAGCATTCTTTTGATCATATGAATACCTACCTCATGTACAAGTATATACGATATGGTCTCCTGTGCAAACGTAAACTACCTATCTGCTAGGGATCAATTAGGTTCCTGCTTCACATAAGACTGCTCTAAAACCGATGTATTAGAAGCTGATACCGTCTCTATCGTTTAAATGCCCCTACTACCATATACAAAAATATCTAAACCTGTATTCCGTAAGTCTTTTCAAAAGTCTCATCACAGTCTGAACTTATCCAGGTGCTCTTACAGTGTTGAGGAGCTCCCTTTTCTCATGGTGGAACAAACAAAGCATAGCTAGGATCATAAACTGGTTTACCAAGCTTCAATGCTCTTGGAATACACTTTCAAATAAGAATATCCTGATGCATAGCGTATTATATCGATTCATCGGCCTGACAGCAAGTTTTCGGTTGAGATCTGTATATGAATTGATTGTTTTCTCATACACACGTGCAATTTGATGCTTTGCTTCTGTCCAGTTCTGGTAATCTTCCTTTCTTTGAATCATGCAAATCCGCTTTATTCTGTCTCATGAAGGGTAAGTATAGCATATGCTTCACGCTCGGTGAAGGTGGGTACTTCCCCTGACAGGGGGAAGTCTCGCTGTGCAGATGGTCATCCTGTATAGTACTAGTTGGTGATGATTCCCTCTTACCCTGTTGGGGGATATAGCGAAGTCAAGACTGATTCATCTCAGTCTCATGAAGAGGGATTGGTCTTCTCAGCAAAAAGAAGATAAGGCCACCCGCCTTGTATAAGGCGGGTGGAAAGCATGATCAAGTATCTGATCGATCTAGTGCATTTCGTATGAGCTGTGCGACTTCTGCAGCTCGTTCAGGAGCATCTCCCACATATGCAGATGCATCCAGGAGTGCTAATGCCTCCGCTTGCGGGATAAATGCAGAGATCCGTTCATCCCGTGTCAGGGTTTCGGCCAGTTGATGTTCATGGCCTCTTTGCAGAGCATCCCATGCTGCAAGAGAGTGTTCACGTATGACTTCATGCATCTCCTGACGGTCAGCACCTCTCCTTCCCAGCTCCATCAATAGGCGTTCAGTCGCAGCAAAAGTTCCATAGGTACGTAGGTTTCGTTCTATCGCTATGGATCTGAATTGTATCCCTGATACGATCTGGGTTGCTGTTCTCAGAATCTCATCAAGGCTTAAGAATGCTGCAGGGAATACCTCTCTTCGGTTTGCAGAGTCATCCAGCGTCCTTTCGAGTAAGGTATGTGCTGCATTATGCCATAAGGTGTTTGGTAGATTTGCTAAGAATCGTGCAAGTGAGTCGATCTTTTCTGATCTTATAGGGTTACGTTTGAACGGCATAGCAGATGAACCCACCTGTTTAGCCCCGAAGGGTTCAGCCCACTCTCCCATGGGAGGGGATTGCAGAATCCTTAAGTCGAATGCCATCTTATAGAGTGAGCCGCCGAGACCTGCAAGGGCATTCCCTACAAACCAATCCTGTTTTCTTGGATAGACCTGTGTGGCAGCCGTGAAAGTTTTGATGTGCAGTTCGTCAGTGACTAGAGTCTCAAGATCTCTTGCACTCATCCCAGTGCCGACAAGCAGTTCGGTATAGGAGGCACTTGTCCCTACTGCACCTTTGAGCCCTTTACCCTTGATATTCTCCCGAACCCGTATGAGCTCTTCAAGATCCATTAAGATGTCTTGACCATACTGGGCCAGACGATACCCGACAGTGGTTGGTTCTGCCGGTTGTATATGGGTGAAAGCCATGCAGGGGGTCTCTTTGTGTTTGATAATCAGATCTGCTATGATACGAAGCAGGTTCATAGTCTTCTTTATCACAAGATCCATCGATTCTGCAATACGGATCGCATCCATGTTATCGATCGCATCCATGCTTGTGGCTCCAAGGTGGATAATGCTTCCCCCAATAGGACACTGCTCTGCATAGGTCTTTATCTCAGCCATAAGATCATGATTGATCTCGGCTTCTATTTCAGCAGCTCGGCTGATATCTATATTGTTACGTTGAGACTCAAGATCGTGTACTTGTTCAGCAGTCACGATACCTGCATGCATCTCTGCACGGGCCAGCGCAACCCAGAATGAGCGCAGTAGTGTTCTCTTGTGTATCTCCGACCAAAGACTGCGCATTTCCCCGGTCCCATATCTCCATGTATAGGGGGATATGAATGTTTCATGCCCAAAAGTCTGTTGTCCCATGTGCTTCCTCCTGCAGTGAGTCAGTCTATGACAATGATCTGTTCTCGTTCAGGTCCCACTGATACGAACCTGATCGGAGCTCCCGTCAGTTCTTCTATACGTCTGAGAAAACTTTTAGCATTCTCCGGCAGGTCATCCCATGTGCGGACGTCTGATGTATCACACATCCAGCCTTCCCACTCTTCATAGATCGGCTCTGCGATCTCTTGAAGTGCCGTCTCCGGGACAAAATCGATGACTTCATCTCCCACCTTGTATCTTGTACAGATTTTGATCGTCTCAAAATGATCGAGGACATCAAGTTTGGTAATTGCAATATGGGTAAAACCATTGATCCAGCATGAGTAGGCAGCAGCGACAGCATCAAACCAGCCGCATCGTCTGGGGCGACCTGTAGTTGCGCCGAATTCGCCGCCAACCGTTCGCAGTTCTTCTCCGACTTCATCAAAAAGCTCTACCGGGAATGGACCTCCGCCGACTGATGTTGAATAGGCTTTTACGACTCCATAGATATCATCGATTCTTTTCGGTGAGATACCGGCCCCCGAGCAGATTCCGCCTGCAGTAGGATTAGATGAGGTCGTATAGGGATATATCCCCCAATCGAGGTCTCTCATGATTCCAAGTTGTCCTTCAAACAGGATATGTTTTCCTCCCAGAACGGCATCACGAAGCAGTGGTACAGAGTCAACGATGCGTTCTCCGAACTTCTCACGCCATGTCGCACATAGTTCCATCATCTGTTCCACTGTGATCTCATCGATACCGAAGAAAGCTAGTTCTCGATTCTTTCTCGGCATCAACATCTCTAATCGTGTACGTAATCGTTCAGGATTGAGAATGTCTACAGCTCGTATACCTACTCGTGAGGCTTTATCGGAATAGACAGGTCCAATACCGCGTTTTGTGGTACCGACAGCCCAGCCTTTTTTCTTACTGGCTTCTTCCGCACCGTCAAGCATGCAGTGAAACGGCATAATCAGATGAGCACGCTTGTCAACAAACATATTCCTGGTTGATACACCTGCGGCTTCTACTGACTTCAGTTCCTCTTCCAATGTATTGAAATTCACGACGGTTCCTGCCCCTATAAGACAGACGGTCTTCGGGTTGAATATGCCTGACGGGATAATATGGAGTGCGAATTTACCAAATTCGTTTATAACAGTATGTCCGGCATTGTCTCCTCCCTGATATCTGATGACCATGTCACAATCCTGTGCCAGATAGTCTACGATTCTTCCTTTTCCTTCATCTCCCCATTGAGCACCTACAACGGCATTCACACTCATACGTTATTCTCCTTCATGCGTTTTGCACTTTTGTCATGTTCATCTATATTTTCAGCATCCCAGGGATACTTGATCCATCTGTCTTCGATCTCTTTTGCGGGATAATAGTGTTTGATCTCAGGAGGGAACTCCGCCTCTTTCTTTTTTTTCTTGTTATGGATGACAAGTATGGCGATCTCCTCGGGCTGGTGTCTCAGAAGCTCATGTACGCAATAACTCAGTGTGACTCGCGTGTCATCGACCTCGTCGATCAGTAGAATCTTTTTTCCTTTCAGCTTTTGCTCGACCTCATCAATCCACTGAATCTTTTGTGGTACTTTCATATGTCTATTGTCTATCCCGTAATAGGAGATCCCGACAGCAAAGATGGGTCTGTTGATGAAGGTCTTCATGATTCGTGCCGGGATAAACCCTCCCGAACCGATGGCCACGATCAGATCAGGATCAAATCCTGATGCGATGACTTTTTTTGAAAGTTCTTTGACTGCCTTATGGATGGTATTGTACGTAACATAATATTTTGTATCAGACACGATATCCCCCATTCTATTTAATGTGATCAGATGTATCCACACAAACGCGATTTCTCAAAGAGCCGTTTCCTGATGAGGTGTTTATGCTGTATTCTGTCGTTTAACATCTACCTGTAATTGATTAACCTACTGGTTTCATCTCTGCGATATACGGAAGAGTCCGATATCGTTCCGCATAGTCCAACCCATATCCAACGACCCAGACATCAGGGATATCGAATCCCATGTAGTCAAGGGTGACATCCACTTCTCGACGATCCTGTTTGTTGAGCAGCGCAATGGTCTTCAGCGATGCTGGTTTCCTTGTCTTGAAATTACGTTTGAGATAATCAAGGGTGTGTCCGCTGTCTAGGATGTCTTCGACGATGAGTACGTGTTTACCTGCCAGATTCTCACGAACATCCATGATAAGCCTCACATTACCAGTCGTCCTGGCAGTAGAGCCATAACTCGAGAGGGCAATAAAGTCCACCGAATGGTCAACCCCAAGCTGTCTGCAGAGGTCTGCTGCAAAGATGAATGATCCTTTCAGTACCCCTACGACTACTAGTTTGTCGACATCCTTATAATCTTCAGTAATCTGACGTGCTAATTCTGAGACCTTGCGCTGTATCGTGTCTGCATCTATGAGAACACGTATAAGGTCATCCTTCAAGGGGGGAATCGTTAATGATGTCATGTAACTTCCTTTAAAAAGTATCCCTTTCTTTATATGATATTCAGCGAGATTGTCAAGGTGTTGAAATGCTGTGAGAGCATACTATCCTTATTATGCAGCATATTCCCATTGATGAGATTGAATCAATATACCCCTTTCTGCTTTCTTTTCCCGGGTTTCAGTGGTAGGTTTGTTTGTGAGGACTACAGCTGAATATATGATCACGATTGTTTTCGGAGGTGACTATATGAGCGGTAAATTGACGACATTACTTGAGAATACCAGTAATTCCGATGATCTGATTGCAGAACATGGATTATCGATCTATATGGAGACGCAGGGGCATATCATACTCTTTGATACCGGACAGAGTAATGCTCTCATACATAATGCAGGGCAGTTGGGGGTCTCTCTTTCTTCGGTCGACACCATCGTACTCAGTCATGGGCACTACGATCATACCGGAGGTATACGTTCTCTGCTGCAGAGTGAATCTCCAAAGCGAGTGGTAGTTGGAAAAGAGTTCTTCGCACCAAAATATGCCGAAGATCGGGGCAATACACGATTTATTGGTGTAGATTTCTCGCTTTCGGAACTGACACAGGCCGGATGGACCTGCGATGTCGCGGAGAA
>CAYYPJ010000022.1:0-20187 GCA_964473495.1 uncultured Spirochaetales bacterium | reverse complement strand
TGTGTTTCGAGCTCCTCGCGGGTATACCGGAGAGGATGCTCTCGAGATCTATTGTCATGGATCTCTTGCCGGCATCAGAAAGATACTGGAACTTCTTAAACGGGTGGGGTTTAGAGATGCTAAACCCGGTGAGTTTACCCTGCGTGCATTTCTGAATGGTAAACTTGATCTTACACGTGCAGAGGCTGTGCAGGAGATTGTGACTGCAAAAACCCGTAAAGCTCACTCGCTTGCTTTGCATCGTCTTTCCGGTGGTTTATACAAACGAATTTCTGAATTGAAACAACTACTGATTGATGTGATAGGAAAGGTTGAAGTTCAGCTTGACTATGCCGAGGATGAGGTTTTCTTTGAAGAGAAAATACCCGTTGAAAAGATTACAGCGATTCGGCAGGCACTTACACAACTTGCTTCAACCTATCAGATTGGAAGTATCTATTCAGATGGCGTGAAAGTTGCACTTGCCGGACCAACTAATGCCGGCAAATCATCATTATTCAATCTCTTCTTAAAAGAGGATCGTTCTATCGTATCAGATATACACGGTACGACTCGCGACTATATTGAGTCTTGGATCTCGGTTCAAGGAATCCCTGTCAGATTGTTTGATACTGCTGGATTCAGAGAATCACATAATGAGATTGAAGAAGAGGGGATACGCCGTTCCTCTCAGATCATCGATCAGTCTGATCTGGTTCTCTATCTTGTAGAGGACTATGATGAAGTGGATCTTGATGCGATCAATCCATCGTACATCTACATTTGGAACAAGGCTGATATACAAAAGGCAACGGCTCCAAAGGGCTTCTTTCCATTGAGTACGATTACCGGAGAAGGCTTTACACGTATTGAACAGGAGCTTGTACAGAGATTGACGCAGCATGCGGCCTGCTCTACCGATCAGGATGTCATGATTGATTCCCTTCGACAAAAGGAGGTTTTAGACCGTGCTGTCGAAAGCCTTGGAGTTGCTGTGGACGCAATTGATCAGGGTATGCCTTTGGATATCATCGCTCCCGAATTGCAGGAGGCAATGAATGCTTTAGGAGAGATAACCGGTGAAGTGACATCCGCTGATATTCTTGCCAGGATATTCTCCGGTTTCTGTGTTGGTAAATAGTGAAACAGTAGAAGGATAGAAATAGATGGATTTTGATGCGATAGTCATCGGCGGCGGACATGCCGGGATTGAGGCGGCTCTTGCTCTGGCAAGACTGCAGTTCTCCACATTACTGATCACCCAGAGCCTGGATGCAATAGGAAGACTTTCCTGTAATCCAGCAGTAGGAGGACTGTCGAAGGGGAATATTGTCTGTGAGATTGATGCTCTTGGCGGAGAGATGGGGAATCTCATAGATAAGACTATGATTCAATTCAGGATTCTCAATAGACATCGTGGTCCGGCTGTGCAGGCCCCAAGGTCACAGGCTGATAAGTTCAGCTATAATCGTCTTGCAAAAGAGACTCTGGAAACCCAGAAGGGACTCTCTCTCTTCCAAGACACCGTTGTTGATTTTATCTTTGATTCATCCGGGAATAGAGTTGTCGGGGTAATTACCGAACGCGGGAGAAGATTTCGTTCGAAAGTTGCGGTACTGACTACCGGGACGTTCATGGAAGGGAGGATCTTCATTGGTGATTATAGCGCATCATCCGGTCGATTGGGGGAACCTGCCGCAGTTGGGTTGGGAACAGCACTGCGAAATCATGGATTGACTCTTGGCCGGATGAAGACCGGGACACCTGCTAGAGTAAAGAGATCCTCACTTGATTTTGATAAGATGCATGTGCAGCCGGGTGATGAATATATGCAGCCGTTCTCCTTCTCTCGTGATCGTATAGATCGACCGTCGTTACCCTGCTGGATCACTTACACCAACTTGAGAACGCATAAGATCATTCAGGAGAATATCCATAGATCCCCATTGTATGGTGGTAAGATCGTCGGATTGGGTCCTCGTTACTGTCCATCGATCGAAGATAAAGTCGTTCGTTTTCCCGACCGGGATCGACATCAGATATTTGTAGAGCCGGAAGGAATAGGGACCGAGGAGATGTATCTCAACGGGATATCATCTTCATTACCGGAGGATGTACAGGAAGCGTTCATTCATTCCATAGACGGTTTAGCACATGCACAGATCATGCGTGCAGGATATGCCGTTGAGTATGACTACATTGACCCTCTTCAGTTGTATCCTACACTGGAGACAAAACGATTCAAAGGATTATTCATCGCAGGACAGACCAATGGGACTTCGGGGTATGAGGAGGCAGCCGGTCAAGGGCTGCTTGCAGGGATCAATGCAGGACTGAGTCTGTTGGGACGAGAGCCGATGATCCTTTCACGTTCTGAGGCTTATATAGGTGTACTGATTGATGATCTAGTAACGAAAGGGACAAAAGAACCATACAGGATGTTCACATCTCGTGCAGAATATCGGTTGAACCTTCGGTATGATGCTGCGGATCAGCGATTGACTCCTAAAGCATATGCTATAGGCTTACAGAGTGGTGAGGCCTTAGCTCGTCTGCAGTATAAGCTTAAGGGAATAGATGAGATCAAAGAGTTGCTTCGAACCCGAAAGAGCGAGGGCAAGAGTTGGTATCAGCAGATAAAACGTCCTGAAGTGACTATTGATCATGCACGTACAGAGATTCCTGAACTTGACAGTTATCCGGCCAATTTTCTGCATCAGGTAGAACTTGATAGTATCTATGAGGGATATATTAAGCGGCAGGAACGACAGGTAAGACGATTTGAGAAGATGGAGCATGTTCGGATCCCTGAAGATTTTGATTATGACGCGATAGTAGGGATATCAAATGAGTCTAAAGAGAAGTTCAAGCGAGTCATGCCGCTCTCGGTAGGGCAGGCTGCTCGAATATCGGGGGTAAGGAATTCTGATATTGCCGTATTGATGGTGATGTTAGGGAGAAGAAGACGTGGTGAATAACGAAACACGAACACTGGTGGAGCAGGGATCAACAGCTTGTGGTCTGTCACTCGATGAGGGGCAGTTGCACCAGTTACTTGTATATATTCAAGAGATCGAATTATGGAATCCTCGCTATAAACTGGTATCGGCAGATCATAATGATCTGATATATCGTCATATCATTGATTCTCTTGCTCCTGTACCGATTCTCACCAGAGTGATCAAAGAAATTGCCGGGGAGCATCCGCTGGAGTTGGCAGATGTAGGATCGGGTAATGGGATGCCCGGCATCCCCCTTGCTGTGGCATATCCTGATCTCTCGTTCACGTTGATTGAACGATCAGGCAGACGTGCCGGGTTCCTGCGAAATGCTTTGGCTGTGACAGGGCTCTCCCCACGCGTCTCTTTGATTGAATACGACCTCTCTGAAGTCAAGAAACAGTTTGATATCCTGATCTTCCGGGCATTCCGCCCACTTCCTGATATCTTTGATGAACTTGATACTATGCTGATCCCCGGAGGGGTGATGTTTGCCTATAAGAGTCGAAAGGCGAGCTTGGATGCCGAGTTAGAAGTCTTGGGAAAAGAACGACTGAGGGGGTACGAAGTACAGCAGGTTCCCTACGAAAGTCCTCGGCTGAATGCTGATAGAAGAGTATGTATTATAAGGAAGCACAGTAGATGAACAGCGGCGGTAAGCGACTGCTGTCTATATTTAGTGATCACCCTACTTGTCGCGTATTCATAATAGCTGTATGCTAAACGTTATGGAAATAATGAAAACAATACTTCTAGGGCTCATACAGGGAGTGACAGAATTCCTGCCTGTATCAAGCTCAGGTCATCTGATACTTTTTAAGCATATACTCGATATGGATCAAGTGCCGAAACTCTTTGATATATTACTGCATGTGGCAACTCTGCTGGTCGTAATCACCGTTTTCCGGAAAGAGATAATGAAGATCCTTGTCTCTTGGCTGCATAGTATTCAGAGATGTATTGATGATCAGGATCGCTATTATCTACGGCTGACGCTGGTCATTATTCTAGGTTCTGCATGTACCGCAGTCTTAGGGCTGTTGTTAAAAGATATTGAAATATTTCAATCCATAAGATTTGTTTCTCTGTCCTTTCTCGTAACAGGAGTTTTCCTGATTTCAACGAAGTATGTAAAGACTCCCGTGAACCATGATTTAAAGATCTCTCATGCATTTTGGGTTGGTATTGCACAGGGAATTGGAACGCTTCCCGGGATTTCTCGGTCAGGAATAACGATAACAGCTGCTTTATGGGGCGGCATGGATAGAAAAGCGGCAGGGGAGCTCTCCTTCCTTATGTCGATTCCTGCTATTGTCGGTGCTTTCTTCTTGGAAAGGGGGGAGAGTTCTGCTTTAGCTACAGAGATGAGCCTTTCTGAGATTGGTATAGGATGTCTTGCTGCAGTGGTATCAGGCTACATAAGTCTACGGTTGCTATTAAGGCTGATTCAATCGGGGAAACTCTATTATTTTAGCCTCTATCTGATACCTCTTGGTATTGTCGGGCTTGTCTTCTTGTCATAGACAAAGAGATAAACAGTAGAGCATACAGGTGGATTACGTGTGGGGGGTAAGCTTGAAGAAAAAGTTGTCACATATCATCTTTGCAATCATATTCTTTCTAGTAGCAACACTCACTATCACTATCATGATCTTACATATGTTTAACGGTATGATAGTGTTGCCTGTGTATATACAGGTACCGTATACGTATCTGTCTTTGATCTTTCTTCAATCGGCATGGTTTGTTCCTGCCTATCTTTACTTCTGTGCTTTTCTGTTTCTCTATATTGATGATGACCATCCGTATCAGGTGCTATTCCCCATTACCTTGATCCTATTTGCTACCATTGTGCTCTTTCTGCAGTGTACCTTTGGTTCAGAGGACCTTGCTTTGAATAACTACATTGCATCCCATATGGACGGGCATACTGCCTCTCTTATTGTGTTGTTCATCTTTGTGCTGGAATCGTTGTTCTTTTTTATCTGGTCGTTCAAATGGTTCGGTAAAGATCAGGATACGAGCAGTAAAAACTATGTCTTGTACAGAGAGAAACTAACAGGACATGAAGATTCAACTTCAACCACAGATGATCTAAAGGTCAAGACTGTCATACAGAGGGCTCAGGCCACTGATCATCCGGTTCTTGGATCGGATGATGACCATCACTTTCAGGAGATGAGACTATCATTTCCCGTTATTCCTGATTTACCCATCTTGAAGAAGATAAGACAATCGGGTTGTGATGAAACGGTATCTTCTGATGATATAAAGATTCCTCAGCAGGATGAGGATCGAAAAGAAGTCTCGGATCATAATTCTTCAATTTCCGGTATGTGTAAGAAACCTGAACATACTATCAACGGAAAATTACGAGAAATATTGCCAGAGAATACGATACAGAACGATAAGGACAAAACCATCATAGTGGGAAACCAAAGCATACCGGTGCTTCCTATGGAGGATCCGAACTTCACGAATGTCCCGAAACAGCAGGAACCCACGATCTCAGGGCGGTTGAAACGAGTAAGTGATGCTGTGAATACTGTTTGTGACCTAACCGACGTTGATGCTGTTGATTTTGCGCACACTGAGGTAGATGCTTCGTTCACCAAGAGGCTAGGGTATATAAAACCTTCTGAGGATGTGTTGGATAGTTATCCGGATGTCTCGAGTGAAATAGATCACTTGACTGAAGTCTCCGGACAGATCCTCATGAAGACCCTGCGTGAATTCAAGATAGATGCAGAGTTGACCGGTATCCAGAAAGGACCTGTCGTCACGATGTATGAGATATTACCGGCACCGGGAATCCGTGTGCAGGCAATCACCAATCTTGCTGATAACATTGCTCTGCAATTAGCAGCATCTCGAGTGCGAATGGTTGCTCCTATTCCCGGCAAACAGGCTGTTGGCATTGAAGTACCTAATAAAAAACGATCTATCGTCTCTTTTCGGGAGATGCTTGAGGAAGTTGACAGGAAGACAAATTATGAGCTACCAATTGTTCTTGGAAAGGATGTCACCGGAAGATCCCAAGTTATAGATCTGGTGAAGACCCCGCACCTGCTTATTGCCGGGGCTACAGGTTCAGGAAAATCTGTATGTGTGAATTCACTGATCTGTTCGATCCTCTTTCGACGAAGCCCTAAAGACGTGCGATTAATGCTCGTAGATCCAAAGATCGTTGAATTAAAGCTATATAATGATATCCCCCATCTGCTTACTCCTGTTATCACAGATTCAAAGAAGACTATCAAGGCACTGCAGTATTGTATCTATGAGATGGAACGTAGATATGATCTTCTTGATCAGCTTAATGTTCGTGATATAACGATCTACAACAGGCGTATAAAAGAGCAGCATATTGCACAGGAGAAACTTCCCTATATCGTTTTGGTCATCGATGAGTTTGCTGATCTTATGACAACAACCGGTAAAGAGATGGAGTCCTATCTTGCTCGTTTGGCTGCTATGGCCCGTGCTGTAGGGATCCATTTGGTGTTGGCAACGCAGAGACCTTCGACGAATGTTATAACTGGTATCATCAAGGCTAATATTCCTTCTCGAATTGCTTTTATGGTCACAAGTAATACTGATTCAAGAATCATTCTTGATCAGCCTGGTGCTGAAAAGCTGTTAGGACGGGGTGATATGCTCTTTTCCTCTTCATGGAATCCAAATCTCGTGAGATTGCAGGGTGCATTCTTATCTGAGGAAGAGGTCGAACGCATTGTAGATGAGGTTCGCAAGAATGGAGAACCTGACTATCTTGATGAAGAACTGTTCTGGGATGATGAAGATGAGGATGTAACAACCGCCGGGAATGGAGAAGGTGATCCTTTAATGGAAGAGGCTCTTAAGATTATCTATAGTCGAAACAGTGCTTCTGCATCCTATCTGCAGCGTCGATTGAAGATAGGGTATAATCGTGCAGCAAGGCTTATTGAGGAATTTGAGGAACGAGGTATTGTCGGACCTGCTAGAGGCAGTCAGCCCAGGGAAGTCCTGCGGAAGAGTGACATCGATTTTTAAGGTTGTATATATGAGTGATGCATCAGGTATGAGACATGCTCTTCGCGGGTATGATATTATAGAAGAAGAGGAAGCTCGTCTTCCTCTTTCTATTCGTGAGGTATTCTTTAATTTCAGTGTATATGAATCGATAAAAGTTATCGGCGGGGTCCCGATATTTCTAGCAGATCATATTGAAAGACTCTTGGAATCTGCTAGACGTTTAGAGCTGGCACACCCATATAAAGAACAACTGCTGACAGAAGCGATCGGAGAGTTGATTCGTCAGGATCACTTGGTTGATACGTCATTACGGGTACAACTTGTCGGTGGGGATCATCCGTATCTCTATGTATTCTCTCAGAATTTGCCGACCTATCCTGAGTCGTACTATCACAAGGGGGTAGGCGTCATCTCCTATCATGGTGAACGTGTGGAACCAGAAGTGAAATCGAATGCACTTCTCCTTAACTATCTGGCCATCAGAAGGGCACGATCGGAAGGTGCCTTTGAAGCTGTATTCATTGATCACCATGGGATGGCTGTCGAAGGTACCCGAAGCAATGTCTTTGGAATACGGGGGGATACCCTTTTTACCCCTGGCACCGGAGTACTTTCTGGAGTAACTCGAAAGTATATACTTCAAGTTGCCCGTGAGATGGGCATGGTCATATCATATTCGCATACATCGCTTCATGAAGTCTTATCCGGATTCTTTGATGAGTACTTTATCTCAAGTACCAGTATGGGAGCACTCCCAGTTCGATCCTTTGACAAAAGGGTGATTGGGACAGACTTCCCGAAGACAAGAGCACTGCATACAGCAGTCAGAAGTATTGAGAATCTGTATAGAGAAACGTATTGTTAGCATGTACCACGAATCGCTCTACGTATATACATCATGATGATCAAGCATAATGAAAAGATGATACAGGTGAATTTGATTGTCGTGATATAGGGTAAGACTGTAAGGAATATTTGAGAAAGAGACTTGGGATGATGAAGAAGCTGATGGATAATAAGGTTTTCCCCATAATCACATAGAGCACCACTGGCTATGAAAGCCACAAGAAGATGCGACTTCCTTCGTGATACCGGTACCCATACGAGTAGTGTCGCAGTATAGAAAAGAGGAAATAGCAGATCAACAAGCTGCATACGATCATAGATCGATCTGGCTAGGGGAGAGAGATTTTCTGTGATGTCTGCTAACCTGACAGGATCCCAGACAGGACGTATATCAAAGAACGGTATCCCTCCTGACGCAGATAGGTAGTGCAGGGTAAGATAATGCAGGAATACCAGCTCCAGCATGGTTGCCCCGCTTGATGTGATTCGATAGATCCATATCTTCTTCATAGTCGGTATCCTACCATAGTTTTACCAAATTTTCCATATATCCTGCATTCCAGAGGTCAGGATATTTTAGGAGAACCAGGCCACTTGACCTCAGAATACAAGGTCTCTATACTCATCAATATGAATTGGACTGAGATCAATCTGGTAATTTATATCATCGCATTTTCTATTGGATCCATGAATATCGGTCTTTCGATACTCTTTCATCTGAGGAATAATTATGAATGGACAAAATATTATCTGATCTTTCAGATATCCATCACGTTTCTTCTTATCATCTATGCTGTAAGGATGTTTGCCGGCTCGATCCTGCAGTATGATTCGAGAAGTTTTACGATCATTACCTCATGGCTCCTCTATGTTGATATTGCCTTTATAGTCTATTTCTTTCCTTACTTTACGACCTGGATAATCGCACATCCATGGAAGAATCCTTATAAAACATTTTATTTTATCTTAAGTATCTGTTTTCTTGTATTGACAGTTCTCGGTACCATCTTTGGTTTTACCCGAGTCATTCTGATGTTCATGATTATGATCTTCTTTGGAGATTTCATCTTCTGCAATATGGTTATCTTGAAAAATCTCAAGGGAATACAGAATAAAGATGTCCGAATAATCAGTGGTTTATTCGTTATTCTCTCCGCTTTTATGCTTCCTTTCATCATCGTTGATCTGTTTTTTAGCTTTAAGAGCCTTGCTACGATGCCAATCTACTATTTCTGGATTTCTCTTATCGTCCTCATCTATCTATTCAACTATTTTCGTTGTCTTCCAGAGTCAAGTGATACGTCTCTCGACGAGCATAAACTCCTTATCTATCATATTACCGATCGAGAGTATGAGATAATACAGCTGATTAGGCAGGGACTCATGAGTAAAGAGATCTCACAGAAGCTGCAAATATCGACGAGTACCGTGAATAATCATATCTCTAACATCTATAATAAGACGAATGTCAGTAGTCGCATCGAACTTCTAAACCTGCTAATTCGTTAAAAGCTCTAGAGGTAATAGTAGCTAGGTACTATTACCCATCAACATGATATGAAAGTATGTACTTCCATCTATGGTTGGATCTTCTCCATTATCGTATGCTTAAATAAAAATCATACGAGGAGGGATGACCCATGGGTCTACACCTTATGCGAGAAGATGATACAGGGTATAGACAGGAAAATATCCCCTATACGAAGTCTGCTCATATGTTTAAGCAGATGTTCTTGAATAATGAACTTCCCGAAGGTCTTTTTCACTCTGTCTACTTTAGTCGAAGATCCTTTCATTCATCGGTATGCAGGGAGAGTGACGGGATGATCGCAGAGGATATGGAGATCAGGGAAAACTGGGAATTCTCTTATTCTTTATGTTTTCCGCGACTTCCGAACACTCCCCTGGAAAAAGAGTTTGATCGGGTGATCATTCTCGTTCATGGATTGAATGAACGGTCTTGGGAAAAGTACCTGCCTTGGGCTTATCAGCTGGCCACAGAAACCAAAACGCCGGTGATCCTGTTCCCTATTGCGTTTCATATGAATAGAAGTCGTTCGGATTGGTATGATATGAGGAAAATGCACCGTGCTGCCAAGGTCAGGAGAGAGCATCTTTATACAGATGTTCAATTGGGGAAGACTCTAACTTGTGTCAATGCTGCGATCAGTGATCGTTTGGAAGAACATCCTGAACGTTGTGTCTTTGCAAGTGTTCAGACTATTGGGGATATTGAACAACTTGCCCAACGGCTCTTTGCCGGAAGGGAAGAAGGATTCTGTTCTGGAACACAGATGGATTTCTTTGCCTATTCCATCGGGTGTACGATTGTTGAGGCACTGATGATGAAAGATGAGCATCGTCACCAAGCAGAGAGACTCTTCAAGCATTCACGAGCAGCTATGTTTTGCGGTGGGACTACCCTGCAGCAGGCGGATCCAGTTCGAAGAACAATCCTTGACGATGCTGTATGTAAGAGATTAAACAAGTTCTTCACCCGTCTTTTAGAAGGGGAGGAAGAGACCTTGGAAAAAGTACAGTTCAACAGATACAATGAACTGCATCAGATAGATTGTCTTGCTTCATTACTTCAGCTTTCTGCAAGAGAGTCATACCGCGAAAAGTGGTTAGCCGTATGCAGGAACAGAATTCTTTCTATCGGCATCACCGAAGATACCGTATTCTCCCCTAAGGTGATGCAGCAATTCTGGAACGCTATATCGCCCCATGGAACAGATCCCGTTCCCTTGTATTCTGTGCATGTGAAATCTACCCATGAGATACCGTTTCCTCTCTTCACTGATGATGCTAATGCATCACAAGTAGACCAAGCATTCACGGCAATCTTTCATAGGGTATCTGCTCACTATCATACGAGATGATGCTAAGCTATTTTAGGTAAAGATATTTTACTAATTTGTTTAGTGGTGAAGTATAATCACCTTATAATTCATCTATGAACAACAAATCAATCAACGCAAGATTGCTTTTTTCAGACAACGGGAGCACGTATAACCGATTATTCCTTATACTTTTGATGTAAGAAGAGGTTGAAATCACTGACCATACTATCAATCTGTGATGTCTTATAAGAGGGCCTTACCTTTGGGTCTTTTGTCAACATGGAGGGGTCGACATGTAGAGCTTTGGCTATTTTCTCAACAGTCCTCAATGATGGTGACGTGATCTCTGCCTCGATCTTTCCAATCATTCCTGCAGATAACCCCGATGCTTCAGCCAAACGTTCTTGAGATAGTTTTAAAACTGTACGATAGTATTTGATATTCTCAGATACCCGTTTAGAAAGTATAGACATAAAACACAATACCACTGCCTGTTAATATTTGACATTCAACAGAAGTAAGAATACACTTCCCAGTAGTAAGTGCTTGATACCAGAATAAGTCGAAAGATGAAAAGTATCAAGGAGAACATCTAAGAGGATTCTCTATGGATAATACTCCAAAAATCGCTGTCCAGGATGTTCTCTATCTCATTCCAAAGACCTATGGGACATGTTCTGCTGTGATAGGAAGGACCAGGTTGTCCAGAGATGACGAGACGGCGACTCGTCTTTACCATAAGACCATCCAAAACCTTTTAGAGGGAATATGGCCGAATTATTCTCAGGTATTATGTGTGGATCATATTCCTTCAGCCTATGAGAGGCTTCTTTGGCTTGATCTGCGAATAGACACTGTAATAACCTTTCTTCGTATTACTTCCTGCATGTCTATCAGGTTAAGAGGAGTTCTTCATTGGGAGTACGATAGTAAGGACAGCGTACTAAGACGGGGAGTCTCCCCACCAATGGCAGTGTTGACTGACATCGCTAGCAAAGATTATTCAAGCAGTGAGGACCTTGGGGCTTTTCTTGCATCTAACCTGCCGGGAATCATTGATCAGGCGGGATCAGAGATCGTTACTTGGTACACACGATCATTCAACGAAGTTTTACATCAGATAATGAATAGTCATTGACGTATATGGCCTCATAGCGTAAAGTGAACCTATGAAAGCTACTGTGTGTATTATGGCTGGTGGGGGAGGGACTAGATTGTTCCCTCTGTCCCAGACGTCAGGGGGTAAACTTCCTAAGCAGTTTCTTGCTGTCATTGATGATAAGACTCTCTTACAGAAGACGATCATACGAATTCCTGCATCATATGATGTTACCGTGGTTGCTGAGTCTCAGTATCACGATGTAGTCATGGAACAGGCGCAGAAGGCCGGTAGGGAAGTGACCGTGATTACCGAACCTTTTGGCTGTAACACTGCTGCAGCAGTACTCTATACCTCTGCATATGAGGCCTATGTGAGATCATCCCCGGAAACCGTATTGTGTTTTGTTCCGGCAGATCATGAGATGCACACTGATGCGTTTCAACGGTTGTTGGCTACGGCAGTGAAACTAGCCGGAACACAAGACAGGGTGATAACGATAGGGATAACTCCCACCGGTGCTGAGACGAATTACGGATATATCAAGGTGGGTAAGAAAAAGATAGAGAGTGGGTTCTCTATTGAGCAGTTTGTTGAGAAACCAAATCACCGGACAGCAGTGAACTATATACAGAATGGCGGATATTATTGGAATGCAGGTATCTTTGTAGCAAAAGCCAGTGTCTTTTTAAAGAATGCACAACAGTATTGCCCGAAAACATTAACCCCCTTACTGCGAGCGGTAGATACCTCTGATGCCATGACACAGGAAGATGCATATAGACAGATTAAAAGGGAACGGTTGAACATATCTTTTGATTATGCAGTAATAGAGAAAATTGCCGATTCTATGATATTGATCCCTGCACCGGAAGATCTGTCATGGAATGATTTAGGAAATTGGGAAGCTTTAGAGCGGTATATGGACAATGATGATGCACAAAACTCTACTTTTTCCGAGAATGATGCCACGTTTACCGCTTGTAATCATGTTTCTGTCTGTAACTATACCAACATTCCAGTGTTTATTAGAGATATGAGTAACCTCGTAGTAGTAGTAACAAATCAGGGAATCTTAATAAGGCCAAGAATTGAGAGCTGATGTCTGTTTACTATATACATGATATGTAATGACTTGATAAAATAAACTATATATCACTATAATAGAGTGTACTTCCTAAAACGTATAACAATAGTAACATATCTTTGGTTGGAGCAAATATTTGGAACAGCAAATGCCACAAAATGATCAGAATGAGATATCCATTAAAGAGATTATTCGTATTATTAGCAATCGTAAATGGTGGCTCATCGTAACTTTTATTATTGTAGTAAGTTGCGTGGCTGCCTATCTCTATCAGTCAATACCTGTCTATCAGTCAAGCACCACCCTGTGGATTGAACCTTCACAGAGCGGGAGTTCTTTTACGGATCTGTTCGCCCTCCAGACTGGAGGAGGATCCACAAAGATCGCCACTGAGGTAGAGATAATAAAGAGCCGAAGGAACATCGAGAAAGTTATTGATGAACTTGATCTTGTCAATCGATACTCGCAGAGAGATGGATATAAAAAGCCTCTGACTTCTGATCAATTGATCAGTCAAATATCAAATGCCATAACGGTATCTACCGTGAAGGATACGAACATTGTTAAGATATCTGTAGAGCATAGTGATTATTTGCTTGCTCGTGATATAGCTAACACCCTTGCTGTTGTCTACAATAATCTTTTGAAGGATCTTTCCCAGAATGATTTCTCCGTACGAAGAGAATTCATCGAGAGTCAGATAAGTCCGGCATCAGATAGTGTTCTTGAAGCAGAGAACAACTTACGTCTCTTCAAGGAGGAGAATGATGTTTTCCTGCTGGATGATGAGGCTCGAGTACTCCTGGAAAATATTACGAAGTATGAACAACAGATAGATCCATACCTGATTCAGAAACGGGAAGCTGAGAATAAACAAAAGGTCTTCACTGAATCAATCATTGAAGAAGGAGGAACAGTTGTTCCTTTTGATCAAATAAATTCACAAGAGCTTCAGCCAAAGATTTCCGAGCTGATCAATACAAAAGTGGAACTTGTCGGATATGTTGCTTCAGGTAGTGACTTGTCGAATTCTTCAAGAAGTGATGAACTCAGAACGAGGATCGTACGGTTGGAGAATGAGATAAAAGTTATCGTGACCAATCAAGTCTTTCCCTCTTCTCCTCTGGTTTCTTCCTATGTGAAAGCTTTCTATGTTCAATTAGCAAATGCCTATACTCTTAGGGTCTTGGCTGATGCGAATATTTCTTACCTGACACAGTTGAAACAGACATATGAGGATAAGATGTCAAATCTGCCTGCACTGGAACAGAAGCTGTTAGATCTCAACCGTGATGTCTCTGTGAAAGAGAATCTGTATCTGCTGCTGCTTCAGAATTTTGAAGAATCAAGGATCGCAGAGGCTGCAGTCTCCGGAACATCGACAATCATCGATGAGGCTATTGCTAATCCTGTCCCTATAAAACCAAATAAAAGGATGATATTGGCTATCGGGATCCTTTTAGGGCTGTTCTTAGGAGTTATGGTTGTCTTTCTCCTTGAGACCTTTGATGACTCAGTCAAAGATGAAGAGTCGATTAATCGTGCACTTGGCATTGATGTATCTGTTCTTGGGCGAATCCCCCATTTGCATTTTGACGAGAATGACCCCCATGATGAGCTTGTCGTCTATAATGATCCTACATCTCCAGCTGCGGAGTCGTATAAGCTTGTTGCTACCAATGTATTGTACAGCAACGTGAATATGCCGAAGGTCATTTCTGTATGCAGTTCTGAAATGTCTGCGGGGAAGACGATAATCAGCGTTAACACAGCGATCTCAATGGCACAAAACGGTTTACGTACACTGCTTATCGATGCTGATATGAGAAAACCAAGAGTAGAGAGAGTATTTGGTCTAGAACGTTCTACTGCTGGATTGGTTAATCATATGCTGCAGGGTACTGAATTGAAGTCACTGATTCTCAGCCCGCTTGAAGGGCTGCCGATACTTCATATACTTCCTGTCGGACCGCTCCCTCCAAACCCTACATCACTTATTGCTTCTAAGAAATTTAATAGTATGATAGAAAAGTTGAAACAGTGGTATGATCGTATTATAATTGATATGCCGCCATTATTAGCATCTTCTGACGGTCTGATCATCTCAAAAGCTACTGATGGTTTGGTTTTTGTCATAAGGATGGGTTATTCCTCCAATCATGCGCTTCGTCTTGCCAGTGAAAGTGTGTCAAATGCCGAGATCCCAGTATTGGGGATCGTTCTGAATGATCTTACAAAGGGGAATTCCTACAATTACTACCATCACTACTATTATTACAACACGGATGAGGGAAAGAGCCGTAAAAAGAAGTTCAAGAATAAGCATCTGTACAGGCAGGGCAGAGATAAGACAAAAAAACATCGAGGGAAGGACGAAATAATGAACCATGAAAAATATTCTACAGCTCAGGAGGTTGAACAGATGAAAGTGGATCCTGCAGAGTTGAATGAAGCTGAGAAACATCTTCATTTGAAACCGGATACTGGATCTGGGAATAAGCATACTGAAGATTTCCTCGCAGATATAGAAAAAAGTATAGGGAACCCATTAGAGGGAGGAACTCCTGATACGGACAAACAGACAGAAACATAAGTAGGAGGTACTTATGATAGACATTCATACCCATCTTCTACCTCATGTGGATGATGGTGTGCAGAGCAGGGAAGAGGTCGTTCTATTGCTTAAGGAATATAAAGAAGCCGGGTTCTCCCATATTGTGTGTACGCCGCATCTTAATGATCCTTTCGTGAAGACGCAGATAGAGAATATTAGAGGCTCATTTTCATGGTTCAAGCAAGAGGCTGGGTCTTATGGTATTCGGGCTCATCTTGGTTCCGAACTCTATCTACAAACAACGGCAGGAAAGTATATCCCCTTTCTCGATAAGTTCCAGTTGATAGAGACTGATACCATGGTAGAGCCGATGTATCTTCTTGACAAGATCTTTAAACTGCAGATGGAGGGGATGACCGTTATCTTAGCCCATATAGAGCGATACTCCTGGTTCAGTCTGGAATCCTCTGTCGCGAAACGTATGCGTGAGATGGGAGTACTCTTTCAGGTGAATGTTCGTATGCTCAAAGAGAAGAGAGTGCAAAGGTATATCAGTAATAGCTGGGTGGATTTTATTGCAAGTGATTCTCACGGCAATAGACGAGGTACTACTGATTTTACTTTGTGGAACACGTATCATGATATACAAGAACGATCAATGACTTTATTGGGCTTGAATCCGTAATAGATTATAGCGTCAAAGATTTTCTCTGTACTATAATCTGTAAACTCTATAACATGAATGTGGGGGCGGCAGTATGTTGATAGATGTAACTATTGAGAATTTCAGATCGATCAAAGGTACTCAAACACTCTCTTTTGAAGCTATAAAAGATAGACGATTACGACAGGATCATGTTGTTCCATTGGATAAGAGACTCCGTTTACTCAAATATAGTGCTGTTGTTGGAGCCAATGGAGCTGGGAAGAGTACTATCATTCGCGCACTGGAAATGCTTCAGGCTATGGTTATTGCACCGGAAACTGAGGATAATCCTCTTTCAAGATTGCTAAGTTCTTCCTTTGCATATGATGCATCATGGAAAGATTCTCCAAGTTCGATCACCGTACGGATAATCAAGGGAAAGGATCGGGACAGCGGCAGCCCAATACTATACTGCTACACCTTAGAAGCCGATGCAGTAAGAATACATCGAGAGATCCTTACAACCAGTGTCGGGCGTTCAACAAGAAGATTGTTCGAACGGATCCTAGTGCCTTCTGAGGGTGAAGGAGATTCCGGCTCTTATACGTATCGCTGGGGAAAACGGTATGTTGGCAAGAAGAAACGATTTGGTAAGAAAGTCCCGCCCAACCATCTGTTCTTAGGAGATGCTGCACAAGCTGGCAGTGAATCGCTTCAACCAGTCTATGACTGGTTCCATGATGAGATGATAGTGATGCCCATTGGGTTATCACCGATGAGTGAACGATACGTGATAGATATACTCAAATCAAATCCGGATATCTTCTCATATGTCAGTACGTTTCTGCACAGTATGGACTTTGTCGATATTCAGGATGTTCGGATATCAGAAAAAGAACATAGGTCTGATAGGCTCGTGTATATCCACGGGGTGAATCATTCCCAATATGCTTCTTATTTCTCACAGGAACCATTGGGTACACGAAGGTTGACCATGATCGCTGTTGTCTTCTGGCAGGCGATGCATCAAACGAAGTGTCTGTTGGCAGATGATTTTGGTATTCTGCTTCATGATAAAGTTATTGAGGAGCTCTACCGTAAGTTTACTGTAGAGACCTGTGGTAATGAATCTCAGCTGCTGACTACCGGAGTCGGTTTGACACCGTTGAGGAGCGGATTGCTCAGGCATGATGAGATATGGTTCACTTCAAGACTCGCCGATGGAAGTACTGTCTACTATTGTTTGGCAGATTATATAATCAGGAAACATGACAACGTGGGAGAGATGTACTTGCATGGCTCATTCGGGGCCATCCCGATTCTCGCTGATTGTATGCAGAATCAAAGTGAGGAGAAATAAGTATGGCACGAAAACATGATAAGAGAGAACCGAGAACACCATTGCTTGTCTTGACCTCAAATGAAACAGAGGCGTCTTTCTTTTCCCAGATGCGTAGAGATTGCCGGTATGCGAATATGGACGTAGTACAAAAGGATCCGGACATCGAGGATATGATTCAGATGATCAAAACAGCAGGAAAACTCAAACGTATACATGGATACACATCTGTATGGTGCATCACGAATCCAATAGATCTTAAGATGAGTACTGAGCGTTATACCGAATACGAGAATCTGGCAAAGAGAAGGAAGGTCTCTGTTGTATACAATAATCCTGGGATAGAGCTTTGGTTCTATCTTCATTTTGGAGTTCCCTCTGATGATATTACCAATGTTGATGAGGTGATAGAGGGGTTAAGAACATATATTCCTGATTACTCTTCTACGCCGTCATTCTTCACAAGTGAAAGCGGGATGCAGTTCTATCTACGGTTGTTCCCGAACAAGGCTCAAGCAGCTCTGTATGCAGGGGAGCTGATAAAGCGAGTCGGCAGGATCCCCTGGGGGGATACCAGCCGATTGGGTTCTAACATGACCTCATTCCTTACTGATGTTACAGATGCGTGCGGCAGGTGCTATGTGTCTCATAGTCAGTTTTTCTCACGACATGAAGAGAACCATGATTAGTACCTGTGGGGTATGATGGTAGGGAAGATACAATCGCTCTATCATGTGATATGACAGGGTGTTCTTTGCTATAACGTTTTACTCTGAGTGAAAGGGCTGGCCAATCTCTTCTGATGAAGTTATCTTTAGCGTTGTGCTTTGTATCCTTAGTGTTGGCTTTATAGGTGAAAACCTATATAGTGTCACTATGAAGTTTAATGAATTGAATTTACAGAAAGAAACCTTGACTGGTATAGAAGTGATGGGATTTGAGACCTGCACTCCTGTGCAGGCAAAGGTGTTTTCTTCCTCGTTTGGTGGAAAAGATGTTATGGTTCAGTCTCAGACTGGGACAGGAAAGACTGCATCATTCCTCATAACGATCTTTGAACGTTATTTGAAGAGTACCAAAGATAATCCCTGTAAGGCCCTTATCGTAGTACCGACAAGAGAACTTGCCGTGCAGATCAAGCAGGATGCAGTTGGTCTTGCAAAGGGAATCTCTACTATTCGTATAGAGACCTTCTTTGGCGGTGTCGGATATAAACAGCAGGATAAAGCCCTCAAGGAGGGGGTAGATGTTTTTATCGGAACCACCGGAAGACTACTGGATTATGAGAAAATGCATAAAATAGATTTCTCTGCGATGAGCATGGTTGTGATTGATGAGGCCGACCGTCTCTTTGATATGGGATTCTATCCAGATATCCGCGATATGTTCAAGAAGATGAGAAGACGGGAAGATCGTCAGACGTTGCTCTTTAGTGCAACATTGACCACCAGAGCGCGAAATCTCGCATGGGATTATATGAATAATCCTGTTGAGATCGAGATAGAAACAGAAACAGTAACCGTAAAGCAGATCAAACAGGAGTTGTTTCACGTTAGCAAGAAAGATAAGTTCTCTCTGTTATTACGTGTCTTAGGGAAAGAGCACCCTAAGAATGCACTTATATTCACCAATACAAAGTCTATGGCTGTTGAAGTTTCAAAACGTCTAGAAATCAATGGGTATGCTGCTCATGTCCTGATGGGAGACCTGCCGCAAAGAAAACGTTTACAAGTCATTGATCAGGCAAAACAGGGTAAGATCAATTTCCTTGTTGCTACTGATGTCGCAGCGCGAGGTCTCCATGTAGAAGATCTGGGGTTGGTTATCAATTATGATATTCCTGAGGATTTTGAGAACTATGTGCATAGGATTGGACGTACTGCACGTGCCGGGAAAAGCGGTCTTGCAATAACATTGGCCTGTGAGCAGTTCGTCTATGGGTTAGAGGCTATTGAAAATTATATACAGATGAAGATACCGGTGATATGGCTTGATGAAAAAATCTATCCTGCAGTGCTGGACAAGAGTGCTCATCTGCGGTTCCGTGATCTTGTTAAATCATATAACTCTGGTAACGGTAGAGATACACGTAGACAGTCACAGAATCATGCTAGAAGACCAAATAGGGGCACTAATGCCGCCGCTTCTACGGCAAGACATATGAACAAGCCACCAAGTCTGAAAGGCTCTCAGCAGCAAAAGAGGAAACAACAGCCGATCCTGCCGACATCCCTGAATCCGCGTGCAAAATCGAAACAGAGACAAAGAAGGCCACAGGTTCCTATTGAACAACTATCCCTTGAAGGTCGACTGAATTATTACAAGAAAAAATATGGTGCCGAACTTGAAACAGAAAAACACTCTTCGAAATCAGGGCAGAAGAGTACACGGAAAAGAAGCACCAGTAGGATAAGATCTGCAAACGCCTCTCAAGCAAAAGGGCGTAACAAAGCCTCCGGATCTGTCGATACCTCCCAGAAAAAACAACAGGGTAGAAGCAGGTCAATGTCTACGGGGGAGAAATGGCAGCAGCGTGTTGCTAAGCCACAAGATGGTGTGCAGCATGATAGAACGGCTGTTTCTGTACCGGAAGCGAGTCCAAAGAAGAAAAAGGGAGTTATAGCACGGCTCTTTAAGCGATAGGGCAAGAATTATAATAGAGAAACATATGTTTAAGAGATTTATTGTCTACTACCGTCCTCATCTAAAACTCTTTGTATTAGATATGGTCGTGGCTGTGACAGCATCGGTCTTGGCTGTATTGTTTCCCGTATTGAC
>CAYYPJ010000021.1:11839-20337 GCA_964473495.1 uncultured Spirochaetales bacterium | reverse complement strand
ACCGCCGGTGATAACATCACCAAATCCCATATCTATCTGAAGTCTGGTTCGTGCATTGTCGAGATACGCTGTTATCCAGGCTCTAACTCCCCCATGCTCCGTCTGACCAGTGATAGGTTTTACTTCAATAGATGACGAATCAAACCGAAGTCCGTCTTCAATATCTATTGTACAGGCTTCGGTGAGGATATCCAGCAGTAATGTTTCCGAACTGCTTATATCCAATCCTAAAAGGTCTATATCCTTTGTAGGTCTGGCTATGAATCCCTGGATTTGATAGAAAAGAAGCCCGCCTTTAAGGACTATATCTTTGCTATACCGTGTCATCACAAGGCGATACAGTATGCCTTCCTGCTTGTAAAGAGTCAGAATCCTCTGGAAGGGTATATGTTCTTTCCTCGCCATATTAAGCAGTTTCGCTCTTATTGATGCTGCTATGTTTGTCATGACATAAGTCTCAGATGGGTCTGAACAGGTCCCTTGGATTTAAGGACTCGTGAGTACTCGATCAGCCTGTCAATGTTGGTTTCTCTGCTGCTCAGATAATTCCGGACAGCTTCATTTACTATGTCTTGACCAAGTACCCGTCGATATCGAATACAGTCACAGATTGTTTTCTCCCTGTCATACGTTGCAATGTCTTTGCCTTCAACTCCAACATTGGTCATCCCTAGGTTATATCTGGTGTTTCCAAAGGAGAACTTCCTGACAGGTGGATATTCAGGGGGTATAGTTTTGTCGTCTCTGGGAATAGCAATATGTACTGATGGAGGTTCATATGTTGTCAGTTCATAAATTTCCAGAGCCGAAGCGAGACAGATCACGGCAGATGGTAGGGCAAGTTGTATTTCATAGAACCCTGTCACACTTTGCTTCTCCGCCGTGAGGTATAGTCCTGCTTTTATCCGGACAAGATATCCTTCTTCAACCAGTTCAGTTAGATAGGAATTATGAAATCCGTCACCTTGAAAGACTGAGGTACGAACGATACCATCATGATCTTCAAGATACTCTTCTATTCTACTTCTGGTGTTTTGCTTCATAAGTCATTATATGATAAGATCGACCACAAAACAAGTAATATGTGGTAGATTCTATCATCCATTTTCATCGATAACTAATGTTCTTGATGTGACAAAGTGTATACAGTAGCTACTTCCCAACCTCTTGTCCCCTCAAATAAATATCAAATACACCACATGTAAATAAACCCTTATATTGCATAAAATTCCTTACTTTTTTCTAGCATCTTCATCGGACTTGTGGTATTATTCTAGAGATGACAATAGTCATCTCCAGGAGAGCTCAATGTTTTATGTCTTAATCTTAACTTCCTATAGTTTTTCCACTCAAAACTAAGATCACTACATTCATGCAGAATAAATCTCTAAATCATACTGATTAAAAAGAATATTTCACTTGCATTCCCGGGGGTTTTCCTGTATAATTTGAGTAATATAGTTATACTTGCAAAAGGAGGAACATATGTACTTGGACGCCCTTGTTGACATACCCAATATCCCCGGTAAGATCGTGATTCAGAAGAAGAAGGATTCGACCTACGTGCACTATGAATATGACCGGGTCTATGATCCTGTCAGGAAGTTCAACATCCCTAAGCGGGTCGTCATTGGTAAGATCTCGCAAGAGGATGAACGTAAGATGTATCCGAACCCGAACTTCCTGAAGTACTTCCCTTCCGTTGAGCTCTCATCCACCAAAACAGATCCTTCAAGAAGCTGTTGTTTGAGAATCGGGTCTTGGATGGCAATCAAGAGCATCATCGAGCAGTATGGGCTCATACCGATCGTCGAGGACATTGTCGGTAAGGATGCAGGGTTTTTCTTGGATCTTGCAGCATATACCATAGTCAGTGAGAACAATGCCGGCCAATATTATCCTGATTATGCCTACTGCCATCCGCTGTTCACACAGGGCATGAGGATCTACAGTGATTCAAAGGTTTCACACTTCCTCAGGGCCATGCCTGAGCACTGGAGTGCCAAGTTTCTGAACGAATGGAATTCCAGGATGGATCACCGGCAGAAGATCTACATCTCGTATGATTCGACTCATAAGAACTGCCAGGCCGGGGACATAGAGATGGTTGAGTATGGGCATGCAAAGGAGGAGAAGGGTCTTCCCGTGTTCAACTATGCCATTGCCTATGATAGGACGAACAGGGTCCCGCTCTTCTATGAGGATTATCCCGGCAGCATCGTTGATGTCTCACAGCTCCAGTATATGCTGCAGAAGGCAAACAGCTATGGGTACAGACGCTGTGGATTCATTCTTGATCGTGGCTATTTCAGCAAGGCGAACATACGGTACATGGACGAATGCCGCTATGATTTCATCATCATGGTCAAGGGTATGAAAAAACTCGTGTCGGCCTTGGTATTGGAGAACAAGGGGAGCTTTGAGAATGACAGGACCTGCTTCATGAGAGGCCACAGGGTCTATGGGAAGACCGTCAAGGCAAGACTGTACGCTGATGATGAGAGGGACCGATTCTTCCATCTCTACTATAGTTCATCCCGCGAATGTTCTGAGAGAGGGTCCCTTGAAGCCAAGCTTGAACGAATGGGGAGGTTGCTTGCCAAACATCGTCAGAAGATTGTTGACCTTCCTAAACCGTTTCACCATTACTTTGAGCTCTATATTGATGAGAAGACCAAGGCTCTGGTACATTGGAGAGAGAGAGTGGATGTGATCCGGAAGGAGCTCTCTCTGTGTGGATACTTCGTGGTTGTCACATCCGAGAAGATGACAGCCCAGGAGGCGATGGATTTCTACAAGAGCAGGGATGCCTCAGAGAAGCTTTTCAGGAGCGACAAGAGCTATCTGGGGAATAGAAGCCTCAGGGTCTGCTCTGAGGGGTCTGCAGAGGCCAAGGTATTCATTGAGTTCGTGGCGCTCATCATCCGTAACAGGATCTACACACTCCTCAAGGATGAGATGGCAAGGATGGAGAAGAGGCCAAATCTCATGACCGTTCCGGCGGCCTTGAAGGAGTTGGAGAAGATCGAGATGTCCAGGCAGTTTGATGGAGTCTACAGGCTGGACCATGCCTTGACCAAGACACAGAAGGTGATCTTGAAGGCATTTGGACTGGACAAGGACTCTGTGGTTGAGACATCCCTATCCGTGAGCAGAGTACTTGGTGAACAGGTCGATGGTACAAGGTCTGTTGATGGTGGCGAAGATACGGAGCATGAAGATGGCTAGAAAGATGATGATGGCATCCATTGATGCAAAGAGCAAAAAGGCACAGGGATCTGTTGAGTCCACGAAAGCCAGATACGATGCTGCCATTACCGGACTTGGGGCATTATATGACCAGAAGAAAGAGCTCCAGCTACAGGAGCTTGCAGCTGCAATTGAGAAGAGCGGGAAAAGCTATGAAGAAGTGCTGAAGTTCATCAAGAATGGAAAGCCCTGAAGGCCTGTTACTGCGTTTGAGTAATAAAACTCAGGAAGTTCATATATAAGGGTCTTATCTATCCTACAGAATGCTACTTTCCATCATGGATCACTCCTGAAGAAACTCCATAGGTACAGGCAACTGTTAAGGCGTACAAAGACCTCTTTGGCAAAGATCCATATATTGGGAAATGGGTATTCAGTACAAATGGCGTAGCGATCTCAGGATTGCATGGAATACCCTGTATAGGGTTCGGCCCTGGTGAAGCTGATCAGGCCCATAGGGCCAATGAATCACTTGCAATAGAAGATCTCAAAAGATCGACACTTCTCTACACTTTGATACCTCAATACTATCTTCAGGAAAAATAACAGCAAAAACTTGTCCCCTCTGCACTGTCTGGGAGTCGTAGTACTTCCGGACAGTGATTATTTCACACAAGGAGTCTTTTCATGTTTTTTTATTATTTTATCTTTATGGGTATAGACATGCTGCTTGCAATTCCCATGTGGAAGACCAGCTCTGTATGCGGATACACTACCCCCTATTGGACATTCTGTATTCCTATCTATAATCTACTGATATTGTGTGATATTGCGAAAATATCACGGTTGACACTTTTTGGAGCTCTGACATTAGCCGTCATACTCCCTTTCACTCCACTAGCAAGCACTTTCTGCTCTTGGCTTATATCCTATCTCTTCTTTGCATATCTCTCAGGTACTTTAGCTATCCGATTCTCAGCGAACAAATACCTTTGGGGACTATTGGGAGGTTTTCTCTTTATTGCACCAGTGATTTACTTCGGGTTCATAAAGAGACTTGATCTTCCTGAGACAGATTGAACAGTACTCCACGAATCATCCTTTTATCCCCCTACCCGGCAGTGCCTTCTGTTGCTCCTGTGCTCTGGGAATAATAATCTGAAAGATCGTTATCCCTTCACTCTCTACTGACCTGACCTCTGTTTGCCATCCGTGACTCTCAACAATAGATTTCACAGAAGCAAGGCCAAGACCGAAACCTTCCCCTTTCCTTGCCTGATCCCCACGATAGAATGGTTCGAAGATATGTTTGACCACCTCTTTTGAGATAGGTTTTGTGTGATGATTCACAAAGGCAAGATAAATAGCATCCTCTTTGTAGTGACAAAGCAGCCGCACAGACTTGGAGGTATCACCGTACCGGTAACTATTCTGCATCAGGTTCTCCATGGCACGAAGCATCAGATCCTGATCAAATGGAATGACTGTGTCACGGTCAATATTCACCTCAGCATCAAAGGTATACCCATTCAAAGCAGCCTCATCACGCTGCAAGTCAATAAAGTCCTCTAAGAAGGGGACCAGCAACTGATGCTTCAGATTCGATTGGAAGTCCTTGTTTGTCAGTTTAATATATTGGATCAGCTTGACGATCCTGCGTTCTAAGAGTTTCCCCTTCGCATTGATGATCCGTAGATATTTATCACGTGTATCATAATCCTCGGCAAGACCGTCAAGAAGAGCCTCAGAGTATCCGGTGATCGAAGCAAGAGGAGTCTTCAGATCATGAGAGACCCCGGTAAAGAACCGGGTACGCCGGTCATGTTCCTCTTTGATCTTCTTGCGCATGGTGTTTATCGAGTTTGCAAGGGATATGAACGTATCATCACCATACAGCACAACCGGAGTATCAAGATCACCCTCTGCGATCCTCTTTGTGCCTTCTTCAAGTTTGACGATAGATTTATTGATTGACCGTACCGTGAGATAAGAGATAACTATGAGGAATATCAAGATAGAGGCCATCACTATCATATCCAGAAAGGAACGATACTGCATTACCAGCCCGGAACCTATAAGGATCGTATACTGATTCCCATCATCAAAGGTCACCCGTCTAGAGATGATATACTGTTTGGTCGTCTCATCAAGAAAGAGATCATTTTTATTGGCGCTATCACGTCTGTAGATGATACGGTTGTTATCATCAAATACTAATATAAAGAACTTATCAGGGAAATCAACTGCATTGCGCTTTACTTCTTCCAATGATGTCTCATCCGTAATATCATCAAAGAACCTCTCCATTTTCCAATGTACATGCTGCCCTATGGTAACAAATTCCGGTGCAATCAAAAGCATCAGACAAAAAGATACGATAGGGGGAACAAGGATTGTCCCTATGATGATTGATAGGAATCTATTCTTCAGTTTCATCGAAGCTGTTCCCTGTCAAAGAGATACCCCTTCCCATGCAGCGTCTTCACATATTTAGGATTGTGAAAATCCTCTTCGATCTTCTTTCGGAGTCTCTGGATGTACACTGATACCGCTGAAGTATCTCCGTACTCCTGTCCCCAGATAGTGCGGTAGATCTCTTGAAGGGAAAATACCGACCCCGCATGTTCCACAAGAAATCTAAGAATCTCAAACTCCCGAACAGTCATAGAGATAACTTTACCATCACGTTTTATGCTATATCCGTCATAATCAAGTTCAAAGGGACCGAAACGGTAGATGATGCGCCCCTTATCGGAAAAGACCGTTGATCTTCTCAATAATGCCCGTACCCGGGCACAGAGCACACGGGGAACAAATGGTTTAGTGACAAATTCATCAGCACCGATACCAAGTCCCATGATGATATCTTCATCTGCTTCACGAGCAGAGATAATGATCACCGGTATGTTCGATCTCCTGCGAAACTGCTGCAGAAACTCAAAGCCATCCATGCCGGGCAGGTTGATGTCGAGAATGATCAGGTCAAAGGAGGTATCTGCTATACAGGCAAGCCCTTTTTCAGCGGTATCTGCCCATACAGTATGCACTCCCTCTTTTTGCAGATAGAGTTCTTCCAGTTCCGCCAGCTCCTGTTCATCCTCAATGATCAACACGTCTGCTTTCATATTAGAAACCTGCTCCTCCAAGGGATACTTTCAAGGTTGGTATGATCTTACTGCCGCCGACAAAAAAACCTGGTATACTCGGGGTAAACTGATCACCGGGATCTCCATAGGAGTATGTTGCTCCAAGAGACATACGTATATCATCGAGGGGCCTCCACGTGATACTCGGCGTTACCATTCCTGAGAGGTCGGTCATATTCCCGTACCACAAGACCCCGGTAGAGAGCTCATCGGTTAGCGTACAGGAGAGATTCGCTCCAACGTAGTGAAATCCTGACAGAACAGGCGGCAATGCAGCTAAGTCATTTCCGTCATACCCTTCTCCGTTAAAGTAGTACTGTCCGGTCAGGGCTATCCCGAAGTCGCTCTCTTCAGCTGACCAGGAGAACATGAAGCCGGCAGTAGCTGATGCATAGAAACGATCATCAGGCAGAGCATGAAAAGAAAGAGGGCCTGTGCTATAGGATATATCAGATCCATACCGTACCACCCCCTCACCGAAGATCATGACATCATCTATCGTAGTGGAGAGGGTTGCCATGACAGCTGGTGCATGGTCATAGCGATAATATGCTCCTATGCCGATCTCGGATCCTCCGATGACCTTCTCATACTTAGCTGCATAGGCAAGATCTATAGGTTCTGCCGTGCTTTCCGGTACGATCAGATATCCATAGAGGTTATCAATACCGATAGGCATGTTCATCTTTACCGACACCGGACCTTCCAGTTCTGCATCAGCATTCATTGGATCTATCTGGGTGATATTCAGCAGGTTCGCCGGGCTGAAGAAGTACCCGACGCCCCAGTTGAGGGTCTGCTTGCCGACACGGAAGAAGACCGTATCATCGATATTGAAGTCTCCGAAGAGCTCCTTGATACTGATGATATCATCAAAGCCCCGTCCTTCGTCAATAGTTTCAGGTTCAGGTTCAGGTACGAGTCTATCTGCATCTTCAGTGAACGGATAGGTTATCACAGCCTTCGCATAGAATCTGGTATCACTCGACGGCCGTGCATCCAGGTAGAGTTTGGATCGCAAATCTGTCGAGAAGCCCCAGACTGCCGATTGATCAGCAAAGGACCAGGCCCATGACGGGGCAAGGCTGAATGAATAGGAACCGCCGATAACGACGACATCCTCATTAGTAAGAAGTATATCTGATAATTCCTTATCCGTCTCTACGACATCCTCTACGAGTGAACCCCCGCTAAAGAGAGCATCCCCGCCATCTGAAGAACCAGAGATATCTTCTTCGGTTGTCTCAGTATCCCCAAAGAGGGAGTCAAGATCATCAGCAGTAAGCGGTGTGAGACCTATCATGACCAATGACAGCAGAACTAGTATAGCACGCAGCGCATGTTTCATGAGGAACCTCCTAATTATTCACTCGTTCAATGTAGGATTTTGTGAAAATGGTATCAGGAATATCTTTTATAGAAATATCACGGATGTTGATCGTGGTCTTCTTCCCCTCTATCAACTTATCTACAAAGATCATCTTCGTCGGGATGTAGTGATCCCCTGCTTTCGCATAACTCGGGAAGTAACTTGCCCGCATCAATCTGCCGCCTGCGCTGTAGTCTTCTGACTTGAGCACTAATGATCCTTCTCGTGTTATCCATAACCTGCGTGTCGGATACGTCACTTCATTGTTCGTGGCCTTGATCACCATAATATAGACTTTATACTTCCCCAGATTTCCTTCTTCGATTGAATCCACCTTATAATCTTCAGAAGTAGAGGATGTATTAAAGTCAGAGTTGTTGGCATCTGTTCCATTGAACTGATCCTTCATGGAAGTGTGGGAAAATTTTCTGCTTTCAGGGTCATAGAACCAGAGATTATCTTCGATAAGCAGATAACCCTGTCCTTTCTTTACCTGGGGTTCTTGAATGATCATGAGGAACTTCTCTTCATCATCATTTCTAAACTGCTGTACCTGCGTCTTCTCTATCCCCGATTCAGGATCTTCAGAGATCATAGTCATCAAAGCTGAGAAGTCAGTCCCTTCGAAGTTAGATATTTTATCGATCTTCTTGAGAATCGCATTCCCATCATCGATCGTAACGGCAAATGCAATACTACTTACTGCAAGAAGGAACACCAGCACTAACACATATTTCTTTCTCATACACTTATCCTCTATTTTCTATTTCTTATCAGTGATCATGCTCTAAGAG
>CAYYPJ010000021.1:0-11829 GCA_964473495.1 uncultured Spirochaetales bacterium | reverse complement strand
CTCTAAGAGCATCCGCCGGCTGTAGATTTGCAGCTCTCCGTGCCGGTGCCCATACGGCAAGTGGGTTATTACCATGATGATCACCGTGACCATAAGCATATTCGAGGGGACAATCGGCACGGATATATGCCCCTTATTAAGCAAGATGGCAAGATGGGATCCATCCTTGAAATGTATCAGACTGATGCCGATCCCAACGATCACAGCGGCAATGATACCGAATAATGTTCCTCGTAATGAGGTAATCACCCCTTCAAGCAGAAAGAGTCTACTCACATCTTTCTTCTGCATACCTATAGATCTCATCGTACCAATCTCTTTTATCCGTTCGATCATGATCATCCGGAACGTGTTAACCAGTCCCATCATCGTTATCATCAGCATGATCAGGAACATTCCCAGTGCGATACCGTTGAGTATCGAGACGATCTGCGTGACCATATCCATGAAGTCATTCAGATTACTCACATCAAATCGAGTTCCGTCCCAAGGTACTTCCGTCTCTTCAGAACCAAGCATCGTCTTCATCATGACCATACCGGGGGGGTCATTCTCATCTTCAGCCTTTTCAGGGGTCAGTGGGGAACCCTGAGCGACTATAGCCGCTTTTATCTGTTCGGTTATGGGGTTGATCAGGGTTACGTCATTGAGAATAAGATTATATGACTGATACTCATCAGCATCCAATCCTAGAAGAGAATTGATATATCCTATATCCGCAAAGGCCGCTGAGAATCCCAGACCGGAGGTATCTTTGGTAAGAGCCACCACGGTGAACTCCCCGACATTAGCCTGTCCTGTCACGGTGTTGAACTTGAGCAGTACCTGCTCATCAAGTTCCACCCCGAGCTTATCTGCGATATCCTGAGGAAGAATGATCGCATGGGGTTCACTCCTTCGATCCAGGGAACCCGCTACTACTTCCAAGCTATCAATGAGTGCCTGCTCTTGATCCCAATGGATACCGTAGAGCAATCCGTGTTCTGATCTCGATCGAAAGATGAACGTACCACTTCCTATCCTTGATCGTTTCTGTGAATCGGCGATGTACTGATCAAACTGCGGCATGACAGCATCCAGCACTTCGGGATCATCTATACGGGAGACCTTTTTCCCACTATCCAGCAGCACTTCACCTGATATATAGATGTGTCCGCCAAGTGCTGAAGCAAAGTTCTTCTCAGTATTATCGATGAGACCCGTGGTGAGACTGTTGACCAGGACAATGATCATCACCCCAAAGGCTATGGCTGCTGCAAGCAGGTTACTCCTGCGTTTTTGTCGTAAAACATTTCTATATGCTATCTTCAACAGATTCATACTTTACTCCTGCCCTTTGTTCATGGCTTCAAGCGGGGAAATCTTCAAGGCCACCGATACCGGATAAAGACTTGCGAAAACTCCAATAAACGATACCACCAGTATTGACCAGATGATCGCCGAGATCGAGATCTGTGGTCGGAATATCGCACCGCCCAAGAGGATCTGCATAAAACTGTTGGATGCATGAATGCCGACCCCACCCATAATCAACAGGATCATAACTCCTAACAGGACTCCGATAGAGCCAAAGACCAGAGTGAGCATCAATGTCTCAAGAGAGATCATCTTTCTTATGAACCCCTTTCTTGCCCCTATTGCCCGCATAGTACCAATCTCTCCATATCGTTCTGAAACGGAGATCACCAGGGTATTCATGATAATGAGAATTGCTACGATCGCGACTATCAGGATAAGAACATTAAAGACAATACTTATCGTATTGGCAAGTTTTGCCGACATACCGGCACCATCAAGCCAATTCCAAGCACGGGCATCTATGCCGTTCTCGGTAAAATAGGTATTAAGTTCTTTTATGACTCTTTTACTCTGATGAGCATTCTGTAATCTGACTAATAAGAAATTCCAGGCATCAGGGTCTGTTTCATTCAAGTATGCCCGTGTGCTCGTATCTCCCAGGATATTGATCCAATCATCTTCGGTGACGGTTCCACTGTCATCCTGCAGAGAATCCGTATTACCTACAGTGCCATCACTAAGCAGATTATCTGAGCCGAAGAGGTCATCTTCACTGACGGAACCTAAAGAAGCTTCCTCATCCTCTGAGAGATCAAGTGTGTCTGACGTGTTCAGGATCATACCGTTCATGATCCGCAGATTTGCCTCGTCAATAAAACAGATGAATGATAAGTCAAAAGAAGTGTCTCCGTAATCGTGAATTCCGCGAACGGTCACTTCTCGAATCTTTGTACCTGAAACGGCATTTATTGTTGTCAATACAATCTTGTCCCCGGGTTTTATCTCCTCCTTAGCACCCTCGCTTAACATATCAGCAACAGTCTTTGAGAGAACGATACCCTCTTCATCTCCCTTGAGGAACTGACCATCCAGCATATGCACCCCATTGGGAAACATTGTTTGATAGGCACCTGAATCCACTCCAAAGAGAAACATGAATCCTTCTCCAAGATCATCCCATTTTGCTGTAGCTGCCCCATTGATCTGACCGCTTGTCGCAGTCACTTCAGGAAGAGAATCCACATATTGCTTTACTGCAGAATACTGAGGGATTATCTTTGGAGACGATTTTAATAATTCCTCTGAAACAATCAATGACGGGGACTCTAGTTTTGAAGAGGCTATGAAGATGTTCCCGGTATAATTTTCGACATAGTTCTTTTCGATACCTGCTTTGACTGTGTCCATAAAACTATTGCCGACTACCAGAATAGCAATGCCGAGCATGATGAGGCTACCCACGATGAGTGTCTTTGATCTATGCTCTTTCAGATTCCTGAAAGCTATCTTTATTAATACACTATCCATCTACTAACCCTTCACTTTTCGTTCGTTCATGATAACAAGCCCGTCTTTGAGTCTGATCACATGATCTGCAATACCGACGATTGCCTGGTCGTGAGTGGAAAAGAGAAATGTCGTCCCAATATCTTTGTTCATCTTCTTCATCAGTCCAATGATCGCTTCACCTGTCTTTGAGTCAAGATTGGCTGTCGGTTCATCAGCCAGCACGATGTCAGGTTTAGTCACAAGTGCACGTGCAACAGCAACACGCTGGCGCTGACCGCCGGAGAGCTCATTGGGGCGATGATCTCGCCACTGTTCAAGACCGACCATCATGATCAGATAATCGATCCACTGTTCTCGTTCTGCTTTTGTACCGCGAGTCTCTTTATCAAGGAGCAGCGGGAATTCAATATTCTCATAGATATTGAGGACCGGGATGAGGTTGAAACTTTGAAAGATAAACCCCAGAGTCTTATGTCTCAGTCGTGTGATCTCGTTATCATTCATACCTTTTGTCATGACATTATTGATGGTGACCGTCCCTTCGGTGGGGGTGTCAATACAGCCGATCATATTCAGAATCGTTGATTTCCCTGAACCCGAAGGTCCTGCTATGGAGATAAAATCTCCTTTTGTTATGTCAAACGAGACACCTTTGATTGCATGGACCTCTGTCTTCCCTAGCGGATATATCTTGTGTATATCTTTTAGTGAAATGATAACGTTCTCATTCGATGCCATAATCTTTCTCCTTGTATCCACTGCATCTTACCTATGCATACTGTTCTCCCTGCAGCATATCACTGCATTCACGTTCTCAATATACTCAAATCAAGAATACAAAGCTATATCTATGTTCTTAAACCTATATAACAAATTGTTAGAAAAGATCTTCTCCTCTTTAATCGCTGGATAGTATTGACTATTGTACTTCTTGTATATAATCATCAATAGAGGAATATCATAATATAATAGATGTACAAAGAGGTGCTTATGTCCTTCTCCAATTGGCTCGAGACTCATATAACGCTTCATGAATCTGACAACAGACAGGAAGAGAAAGCTAATGCGATCACCCATCTAATTGGAGCGATCCTCTCCCTTGGAGCCTGTATCTGGGTCCTTACCCGTATATCGAGTCTTTCAAAACCTTCAATGGCCGCAGGGGCTATGGTCTTCGTACTCTCCATGTTCCTCCTCTATAGTGCTTCATCGCTCTATCATTACCTGCCCAAGGGCAATGCAAAACGGTTATGCAGGGTCTTTGATCATGCAAATATCTATATACTTATAGCAGGGACGTATACCCCGATGCTGCTCTACGTTAACTCATCAATAGCAAATACGATCCTCCTGCTGGTCTGGGGGATAACAATAGTCGGGATCATATTCACCCTTGTATTCTGGGGACGTTTCGGTATCATACATGTGATGATCTATCTTCTCATGGGGTGGATGATCGTCCTGTTCTGGGGTGATATCATCCCATACCTTCCCTCAGGACTCCTTACCTGGATCCTTGCAGGAGGTATGTTCTATACCGTTGGTGTCGTCTTTTATGCTATGAAGAGGCTTCCCTACTCTCATGCTATCTGGCATATGTTCGTTTTAGGCGGCACGGCCTGTCATTTCTTGGGATTTGTCATACATCTTCTTTGAGAGGTTGCCGGCATCTAGTAATTCGATCATCGCATGATCATCGAAACAGTCACTTTGGAAATGGTATATTCAGGTAACGACGGTAAGCACCTTATGGCGTTCATGCTAAGACGATAGGGGCTTCTTGGTCAGGGTGTGAGTCTGTCAGGATCACAGGCATCTCTTCCTCTGTTCCTGCAGCTTATACAGTATCTTGTTCTCTCACACTCAAATGTCGATCCGTATCCTGCTCTTTGCCCGGGGACATGGTGATCTTCTTTTTTATGTATGATAGTTTTTTTCTTCTGAGAAAGCCAATCACGTTATCCCTGTCTTTTTATAGGACCGGTAGAGCTAGTCCTCTCTTCCTACCGGTAGTATCTGCTATTTCTTATAGACTCTGAAAAACTCTTTCTTGAAGTTTATATGTACCGGCTGGTCATTTTGGAAACTTCTGTTCACTCCCTCGGTGTTTGAGTGAATAATAGTCATAAAACTCTCTTCGAATTCAACCTTGTACTCGGTAATCGATCCGAGAAAGGAACTGACATCAAGCCGTCCGGTAAACCCTGTCGGGGTCTGACTGACATCAACAGCTTCTGGTTTGATGGTTAATATGACATCCTCTCCTACAGAGAAAGTATCTTCAGGTTCCGTCTTTGCAAGTTCCAGGGTCTTACCCTGGAACTTCACAGAGACGGTATCATCAGTGAAATCTTCGACGACTGCCTCGATAAAGTTGGCATTCCCAATAAAATCGGCAACAAACGTATTTACCGGATGATCATAGATCGCTATCGGAGAACCCACCTGAACGATCTTTCCCCGGTTCATAATGACGACTTTATCGGACATGCTCAATGCTTCCGACTGATCATGCGTCACATAGAGTGCCGTGATCCCCAGCATCTGCTGGACTCTCTTGATCTCAGTTCGTGTCTGAATCCTGAGTTTCGCATCCAGATTAGAAAGCGGTTCATCAAAAAGAATGATCTCAGGTTTCAGTACCAGTGCCCGTGCAAGAGCCACACGCTGCTGCTGTCCCCCGGAAAGTTCACCGGGATAGCGATCTTCCAATCCGACAAGGTTCACCATCTGGCAGGCCATGGCCACATCATTCTTAATCACCTCTTTAGAATATTTACGAACCTTCAGCCCATAGGCAATATTCTCAAAGATCGTCAGATGGGGAAACAGGGCATAACTCTGGAATACCATAGGCATATTCCTATTGAAAGCAGCCACATTGTTTATATTCTTCCCATCCAGGATGATATCACCCTCATTCTGGACCTCAAATCCTGCAATCATTCGCAAGGTAGTCGTCTTTCCGCAGCCGGAAGGGCCAAGGAGGGTAACGAACTCACCCTGCTCTATTGTAAGTGATATATCATCTACCGCAGTGACCAGGGATCCTCTGCCGTCTTCAAATCGTTTAGTGACATGCTCTAATAGCAAATATTCATTGCTCATTGTGCTAACTCCTCTATTTCGTCGTACCAAATATTTGTGATTGTTTGAGTCCTGTCAACTTCATGATCACAAGGACAAAGGCCATAATAACAATGACCAGAACAAAAGACATGACAGAAGCAACCCCAAGACGCATAATTTCTGTCTGAGCAAGAATAAGTACCGTCATATGATTCCATTTTGCTGATACCAAAAAGATAATTGCACTGATTGCGGTCATACTGCGCACAAATGCAAAGGTCGCACCTGAGAATAATGCAGGTCTTATCAGCGGCAGGGTCACTTTTCTAAAGGTATAACTACTTGTTGCCCCAAGGTTAGTCGAAGATTCCTCTATATCATCAGAGATCTGCTTCAATGCAGCTATTCCCCCTTCTACTCCAATAGGAACATTTCTGAACACATAACAGGCTACCAGGATGAATGCCGTACCGGAGAGTTTGAAGGGGGCATGGTTGAATGCAAGGATATAACCGATACCTATCGCAGTCCCAGGTATTGCATAACTGAGCATGGACGTGAACTCTATCAGATGTTTTCCCGGAAATTGTTTTCTCACCGTGATATAGGCGATGACCATCCCAAGAATTGCAGTGATAGGTGTAGAGGTGAGTGCAAGAACTAACGTATCCTTCAAGGTCTCAAGTCCCACGTCAAAACTGTAGATAAAGTGATCGAAAGTCAAGGACCAGTCGATTCCCCACAACTTGATAAAACTTCCTGAGATGATTGTTGCATAGAAGAGGATAATAGACAGAGAAACGACCAGGCAGATAGCGAAAAGTATATGAGTGGTCCGTTTGCTGACAGAGGTTGTCGACCTGCGGGAAGATTTCCCGGTGATCGTCGTATAGGTCTTATTCTTCATAATATACTTCTGAACAGCATAGACCCCGATGGTTGGGATGAGCAGCAACATAGCAAGTGCTGTCCCGCGCGGAAGATTACCCATCCCGGTAAACTCCATATAAGCCTGAACAGAGAGGACATCGAAATCCCCGCCAATGATGATAGGATTACCGAAGTCTGTAAGAGAACTCACAAACACCAGCAGCCAGGATGCAAAGACCCCGGGAAGAGCTAACGGGAACGTGACGGTCCTGAAGACACGCCCGCGTTCGGCACCAAGATTCATGGCACAGACCTCAAGATCAGGATCTATCCCCTGAAGTATCCCTGAGAGAGTCATATAGGCAATGGGAAAGAGATTAATAGTCTGTACGATGATCAAACCCTTCAAACCATAGACCCCGCCGGTATCAAGCCCCAGCAGATGGGCCGTAATAAGCCCATTTCTACCGAAAAGTAGAATAACAGAGAGAGCAAACATAAACGGCGGTGAGATCATGGGGAGGATAGCCATCGTCTGAAAGAAACGTCCCCAGATCAATTTAGTTTTAGTCAATGCATATGCGAATAGAAATCCGATCACAGTTGCCAGCGTAGCCACGATAACACCAAGCATAACACTGTTTCTGATTGCCCTGAGATACCGTGCATGCGAGAAGATATACGTATACTCTTCAACGGTGAATCCTTCTTTCGAGAAAAGACTCATCTTCGCAGTGCAGAAGATCGGATAGAGAATAAAGAAGGCTAATAATAAGAAGATCAGTATGACACTGACCAGTAGCATAGGCTCACGTGTAAGTTGGTAAAACCCCTTCTTTCCATGAAGTGTCCGTTCAATCGCAGCCATACGATGGTGCCCCCTTGGTACAAGATAGCCAGACATCAGTATGATACCTGTCTAATATGCCGGGTGCCTATAAGCGACACCCGTATGCAGTATTATTACTATTTCTTTGGTTCAGTTCTCTCTTCACCACCGATCACATTGTTCCACTTCTCGACAAGTCTAGTTTTGTTGGCTGCAGCCCATTCATCATTCTGTTTGATCGTATTGACCTTAGAGATAGGTACAGCACCCTTCGCAAGAGGAACCTCTACGAACGGTACAACAAATTTCTTCGCATAGATCTTAGCTGCAGTCTCACCCAATGCCCAGTCAATCAGCTTTTTAGCTGCTTCTTGTTCATCTGCAGGTCCATTTTTGATCATAGAGATGGAAGCGACCTCATATCCTGTACCGTCACTTGGGAATGTTATCTGAAGGGGATATCCCTGAGAGATAAGACGTACACCATCATGTGCATAACCGATAGCTATCGTGGTCTCTCCAATACTTGCATTCTTCCCGGGAGCAGAACCTGACCTGGTGTATTGAGTCACATTCTTATCAAGTTTCTTTAACATAGCAAAAGCCTCATCTTCACCATAGATCTGAACCAGTGTAGCTAGTACATTGTATGCAGTACCTGATGAACCGGGATTAGCAACCTGTACACGTCCAACATATTTCGGATCACAGATCTCTTCCCAGGATGTCGGAGCAGTAAGACCGTATTTTTCTAGTGAACGTGTATTACTCTCAAAACAGAGCGGTCCTGCATAGATACCTGACCAGTAATAGTCAGCATCTCTGAACTGTTCAGGCATATTTGCTGCCGGTGATTTATACGGAGTTGTCAATCCTTTCTGCTTTGCTTCAATATGACCAAGCCCTACACCGCCATACCAGACGCTTGCCTGGGGATTAGCGCTCTCTGCCTGTAGTCGGGCAGTAGTCTCTCCTGTAGAAAGTCTGACCCATTCCACCGAGATACCTGTCTCTGCCTCGAATGCCTTAAAGACATCACGGGCAAGCTCTTCATCCAATGTTGTATACACGGTTACTGATTGTTTGTCCTCCTGTGCTCCACCAGCCCAAAGGGTTCCGGCAAAGAAGATAAGACAAATCACCAAAGAAAAGAGTACCTTCTTTTTCATTTTGATTCCTCCATTTCATTATTGAGATATCTTTATTGTAGATAGGGTATTACCGGATATCAAGGAACAAAACAGGGACAATTGGTGACAAAACAGGGACAAAGAAGATGCTTTTTTATACAGAAGGATCATCTTCCAGATCCTGTAGTCGATAGCCCTTTCCCCATTCATTCATGATGAACAACGGTTCGGAAGGATCATATTCAATCTTCTTTCGTAAACGCCGTATATTCACCTTGACCAACTCATGCCCGCCCTCCCAATCCCGTGATCCCCAGACCTCGTGACAGATCACCTGCCAGGAGACGATCCTGCCGATATTGGACGCTAAAGTATGTAGAATACTATACTCAGTCGGTGTCAGGTTAATGAGAGCACCACCCCGTGTCACTCGCTCTCGTGTGAAATCAATAACCAATTTACCAGTAGTCAGCAGTGTCTTCTTATCATGATCAGAAGAACGTTTCAGTAGATTTTCGATACGAAGGATCACTTCCCGATGATTGAATGGTTTCGTGATATAGTCATCGGCACCTATCTCCAACCCCGATATGACATCGTCATCCTTATCTCGTGAACTGACAAGAATCACCGGAAGAGGCATATACTCTTTGATCCTGTTGCACACCTGCAAACCGTCGATACCCGGCAGGTTTATATCAAGGAGAACAAGATCGACTCTGTTCTGATGAATGAGGATCCACCCTTCTTCACCGGAACCGGCAGTCAGAACGCTATATCCTTCGTCCTCAAGGACAAACTGTAAGATCGATACGATGTAAGGATCATCTTCAATGATCACTATGGTCCGTTTCATGAGGGATTCTCCTTCGGCAGGGTAAATGACACCATGGTTCCCTGTTTGGGTACAGAACTGACGTAGATCTTTCCGCCATGTTTCTTGATGATATCTTTTACAATGGCAAGTCCAAGTCCTGCCCCATTCAGTATATTATTATCGGTATTCCTTCCTTGATAGAACTCATTGAATATCATAGGTCGTTCATCACGATCGATCCCGCTGCCGTTGTCACTGACAGAGACGATCATACACTGCTCATTCTGTTTCACGGTAACCAGGATAGTCCCATGTGAACCTACATGTTTACTTGCATTATGAATAAGATTGATCAGGACCTGTTCTATCCACTTATCATCCGCATAGACATGATCAATCATATTGTCAAATGCATAGCGAACCTCTTGATGCTGATTATCAAGAATGGGCCTCATATTACGGATCACCCGTCTGATGACAATCCTGATATCCATCTCCTGCTTCTCCAGCGAGAACAAGGTATGTTCCACCTTTACCTGTGCAAGAATATTCTCAACAAGTCTGATCATTCTTCGCACATTAGCATTAGTTGAATCCAGGAATTTCTTCTGGGTCTCATTTATCGGACCTGGGCGTTCTTCCTGAAGGATCTCCGTCGATGTCTGGATCACAGTCAGCGGAGTACGAAGTTCATGAGAGAGTGTCGAAAGTAATTTGTTCTTGTTTTGAATCTGCAGTCTCTGGGTAGTTATCTCCTGTTTCAACGAAACGATCTGTTCACGTTCCTGACGTGCAAGCAGAAGTCCTATAATCGGAGTGATGAGTAATCCAATCAAACCGAGTCCTGCCTCATCCATATGCGGCAGATGCCGCCCCCAAGGCATCAGCAACAATAAAATGATTGGAGCAAGTATATAACAAAGCGGTGTTTTTACCCTGTCAAAGAGACGATAGAACCAGACAGCCATAAACCCAAGGAAGAAGACCGGATGTAATATAACAAGAGCACCTGCCGGCAGCGGCAGTTCTACAAAGAGATCAACAAGAGCACTTGTATGAAGTTCCCAAATGAAACAGTTTGAACGTATTATGTAAATATTGAGCAACACGAGATATACCACTATCAGTAAAACCACTGAACCTGCTGTATCATGATAGAGGATAAGCAGTCCGATAACTGAAATACTCTCGAGTTGTATGAGAAGTCTATCTGTACGTTTCATCATCATATGACGATTGTATACCAGGTATTGGGAAAAGCATAGGTGATAGAGTCTGTTTCCATTCAGGCAGCGCTGAACAGCGCTTTACGATACTGGCTTTCTTCTCTTCAGATTACGGTATCTGCGGCTCTTTTCCATCATGGAACTGCCGGTATATGCATACCTACTCCAAGATGGTCCCTTCTTCTATGATCTGGATATCTCGTTTTTGCGGCAGAACTCTTACGTGAAGTTTCTCATGCTGCCCGGGTACCAAATTGAAATCATATGTGTCCTGCTCAAAATAATGATATTTCGAAAGCTTATCGTGATGAATCCTCAAGGTCCATATACCCGGCCGTAAATCCTGAAACGCAAAAGAACCGCTGCGGTCTGTAATGATGCGTTTCGTCTCAGGACCTTTCTCAAGCTCCAGCATTGTGTCTGCCAGACCATGGTCTGGTAAGATGCTTTTTGATCCGACGGTATTGGTAAGATCACTTATATGCTCTTTCTCAAAATGGTAGAGTATGATCTGTCCGCACAGAGAGGCAGACTTGTTTACTCCCACTTCGATCTTAGTCTCCTTTGCGCTTTCTACAGTCAATTCAATGGGTAGACTTTGCGCTGCGATCAGCTCGGGATCTACTCTTGAGACATCTATTGACAGATAACAGGTCCCTGGTTTCACTGCAGGGAATCTGAACCGGCCTGAGCTGTCGGTTACCACTGAAGTGGCACCGAGTCTGACAATCACAGGGGAAAGTCCCTCATCTGTTTTGTCGCGATAGATGCACCCGCTAACCGTACCAATACTCGTTCTGTGCGTCACTGGTATGTTCAGAGGCATCTTATAATCGATCGTCAGCAATCCTTCATCCTTCTTCAAGGAATAATTCCCCTGAAGAGAAAGCGTGCTTTCATTCTCAAAAGTATGCGTACAGCCCAGCTCGAAGTTCTCCCTGCCGAAGAAGTAGGATTGTTCATCATAGGATGTCTCTACATGGGTATGCAAAGAAGTTTTCGGCCACGGCTGCAGCCTGCAGTCTAGCTCGACACTTGTATGTGCCCCATCTATCAGGTTAATCAGACTTTCTGTGTTAT
>CAYYPJ010000020.1:0-20849 GCA_964473495.1 uncultured Spirochaetales bacterium | reverse complement strand
CTGTGTAGTGCACCGATTGTCACCTTGCTGCCTTTGAATCTCACTGGCAGGTTGAGTGACTACAAAGAATAGGAAATGAGGGTAAAATAGGCTTGACGTGTAGGCGGCAATGGAACAATTATAGAGAAAGCAAATTACGTGATCACATGAAGGAGAAATGCTGTGAAGAAGTCTATTCCATATGGGGACCGAATCATCACTATTGAGCTTCCTGATACGACAGAGGTCTTGGAACCGTGCGAAGTGACATCTGATGCTGAGCAGATAGTTCTAGAGAAAGCTTTTCAACACCCATATGGTTCTGTTGAAATCAACGACTTCTTACATGGAAGAGAGAAAGTGTTGATCATTGTGAACGATGGGACTCGTCCTACCCCCACAGGCGCTGTGATGGAGTCATTACTCCCTAGTATAGCGGGAAAAGATATAACAGTCATGGTCGCTACCGGTGTTCATCGCGGTGCAACAGACGAAGAGGTTAAGAGAATACTTGGACCGACATATGCACAGTTGAGACATACTGTGGTCTCTCATGATGCAAGAAAGGATGAGGACATGGTCTTTCTTGGAACGAGTGGAAATGGTACTGAGCTGTCAGTGAATAAGGCCGTTGTTGAAGCCGATTGTATTATTGCCATAGGATCAGTAGAACCACACTATTTTGCCGGATATACTGGAGGCAGAAAGGCGATCATGCCGGGAGTTGCCTCCTATCATTCGATCGAAATGAACCATAAGCTCGCCTTGGACCCGAGAGCTAAGGCTCTTGCACTGGAGGGGAATCCCGTACATGAGGATATGATCGACGTCCTGAAACTCCTTGGCGATAAACCAATATTTGCTATTATGACTGTTATGAATAAATATCATAACGTCTATGCCGCGACAACCGGTGACATAACGGATTCATTTTATGCCGCTATCGATAAAGCTAATGAGGTGTTTGCCATAGAGATCAGACAAAAAGCAGACATAGTCGTGACGGTAGCAAAACCTCCTATGGATATAAACCTGTATCAATCACAGAAGGCTATAGATAATGCTAAATTGGCACTGAAGAAGGGAGGTATCATGATTCTGGTCTCATCATGCAGAGAGGGCGTAGGGGAAGAATCCTTCTATAATCTTCTCTCCTCTTCAGACACCCCTGCAGAAGTTCTTGAACGAATTAGAGATGAGTATCGATTAGGATATCATAAAGCAGGAAAGATGGCGGAGATAAGCCAATGGGCAAGTCTTTGGGTCGTGAGCGATCTGGATGATGCTCTCTGGAGAAATATATTCATAGAACAATTCCCGACCGTACAATCAGCCATTGATACCGCATTAGAGATTAAAGGTTCAGAGGCAAAAGTCATTCTTATGACAGACGGCTGTGTCACAGTCCCTCGAATACTCGATCAGGCATAGAACATGAAACTCTGGATAGAGCGAAACCGCAGGAATCATCAACAGAATCCTGGGAGTATCCCATCTCTTGCTATTGATGGGTTTTTGTATTACTGTTTTTGCTATGAAACATAGTATTATGTCAGAATGGGTGATTCTTTTTACCTATTTTCTGAGCCTTATTTTCATAGGAACAGTATTGCTCAGTATCCCTTCTGCCTGGAATGGTGATGGAAGGCTTGGTTTCATTGATTCGTTGTTCACTTCTGTATCAGCTGTATGTGTCACTGGCCTTATTACGGTCGACACAGCACAGTTTACATTATTCGGGAAGATAGTTCTTCTCTTACTTATTCAGTTTGGCGGACTAGGGATCCTTACTTTTACTACGATTATATTCATCTCAGCAACAAAGACTAAGAAGGTTTCCCTTCGAAGTCTCCAAATGGTACGTAATTTCTATTTGGATTCCATTGAGTTCAAGGCCCATCATATCATAAGAGATATCCTGAAGTTGACTTTTGGTATAGAGTTCATAGGTGCGTTCCTCCTGTGGTTACGGTTTCGTCATACGGTGGGAAGCGGAGCCGTCTTCTATGCAGTCTTTCATGCGATATCGGCCTTCTGTAATGCCGGTTTCTCTCTCTTTTCCGATAGTCTGAAAGGATACAATTCCGATCCATTCTTGTTAACAGTGATCATGCTGCTTATTGTACTCGGGGGATTGGGATTCTTGATCTACAACGATATAGCCAATGTTGTCACCCATCGAAAGAAGCGTCTGGCGCTGCATACGATCATAGTACTGAAAACGACGGCTATCCTTGTGGTGGTCAGCACGTTATTCTTTTTTCTCCTTGAATATCATGGGATCGAAAAGAATATGTCACTAACAGATAAATTCATGAATGCACTTTTCTGTGCTATTACTCCCAGAACTGCCGGGTTTAATACGGTCGATGTGTCTCAGCTTACAGCGACCTCAAAATTCATAACTATTTTTTTGATGTTTATCGGCGGGTCACCGGCCTCTATTGCCGGAGGGATCAAAACAACGACATTTGCCATTGTGTTCTTGGCAATCGTGAAAGATGTTGACTGGAAAGGCCGCCTACGGCTGAGTGATCGCATTATCTCATCAGCAATCGTGTCAAAGGCTATGTTATTCTTAGGAAAGGCTGTCAGCCTGTTGGGGTTAAGTATTTTCCTATTGACGCTCACTGAGATGAGATATAATCCCTCAATTGATTTCTTTAGCATTGTATTTGAAAGTGTGTCAGCATTTGGCACTGTTGGATTATCAACAGGATTGACATCTCAATTATCGATAGCAGGTAAGATTGTCATCATTTTGACGATGTTTGCCGGAAGAGTAGGGTTGATGTCGTTGACTATCCCGCTTTTCAAAGAATATAAAGATGCGATCGATTATCCGGAAGAGGAGGTCTTGGTAGGATAATGAAACAATATGCAATTATTGGGATAAGTAAATTTGGGCGATTTATGCTTGATGAGTTGAGCAAGATTGACTGTGAGATTCTGGTCATAGATAAGAAGAAAGAATTGATTGAAACTTTGAGAGATCAAGTCACAAGTGCCTATATAGCAGATGCAATCAATGAAGAGACGATACGACGACTTGTTCCAAAGACTATTGATGCTGCTATCGTCGACCTCGGAGATGCTCTTGAAGTCTCAATCCTCGTTACGAATTATCTAAAGAAGATGGGGATAAAGAATATCATTGCGAGAGCAGAATCTAAAGAACATGGGGAGATCCTTAAGATCATAGGGGCAACCCATGTTGTGTTTCCCAACCAGGAAGCCGCCAGGCGGATGGCTCCTCTGATAATTTCTGATGCACTCTTCAATTATTTCCCTCTTAGCGATGATTTAGTCATTGCTGAAGTGAAGATGCAGAAGCAGTATGCAGGAAAGACCATTGTAGAGGCAGATCTAAGAAGAAACGCAGGGGTGAATATCATCGCATTAAAGCGGGATGATGGATATCACCATTTTATCAACAAAGACTATACCCTTGATGAAGATGAGGTCGTTCTTGTTGCCTGTTCTCCTGAAGACCTTTCCATATTTTCCGGGGAAAAGATTGTCGAGGTTGATAAGAAACATCGTAATACAGGATTGAAGAGTATCTTTGGATAATTCTTTAACCTTGACATCAAGATATTCTACACATACGATAAATGAATGAAAGATAAACCGCTAGAGATATCCATCTTTTCCGAAATAGCTCCTTTGCGATCAGTACTGCTGCATAGACCGGGGAAAGAATTAGAATCGTTAACTCCGCAGTATTTAGATACTATGTTGTTTGAAGATATTCCCTTCTTGCAGAAGATGCAGGAGGAGCATGATAGGTTTGCTCAGACCCTTCGTGATCAAGGGTGTACTGTCTACTATTTTGAAGAGTTCTTAGCCAAAGCTATATCCTCATCTTCGATAGTAAGAAAGCAGCTTATTGATCAGACAGTTGATACCTCGGAGGTGAAAAATCATCGTATCAAAGAGGATATTCGTTCATTTCTTCTACAATTAGATACTCCCTCATTGTCGGAATGTCTTATTGGAGGAGTATTGAAGCGTGAGGTGACTCCCTCAAGAAGAGCCACTGATCTTGCCTATTTCATCAGAGATGAGTATCCCTATTATATTGCCCCGCTGCCCAATCTATACTTTACACGGGATCCCGGAACAGCGATTGGGGAGGGGTTCTCAGTCAATCTGATGAAGACAATAGCAAGAAAACGTGAAACCCTATTGTTGTCAATAATCTTCAATTCTCTTGCCACAACGGTGACTACTTCCCATTCTCATATTGGCTTATTGAGTTCCTATACGGAGGGGAGTTACTTAGAGGGTGGTGATATACTTGTCCTGGATCAAAAAACAATAGCGGTAGGTTGTAGTGCCCGTAGTGAACCCTGGGCAATTGAACGTCTTGCTGAAGCAGTTCTGCGGCCTGATGGTTCCGGTGAGGGGTTTGAACGGATGTTGGTTATACAGATTCCGTTCACTCGTGCTTATATGCATTTAGACACGGTCTTCACGATGGTCGATCATGATAAGTTTACCATCTATCCCGGTGTTGAGCAAAGATTGAAGGTCTTTATCATCGAGAAGACCCTGAATGGTCTCTTATCAGTCAAGATGGGAAAGAACCTTGGTGGTGCACTTAAGAAGCTCTTGAAGATCCCGGCTATCGATCTGATTCAGACAGGGGGTGGTGATCGGATCACTGCAGCGAGAGAACAGTGGAATGATAGTGCGAATACATTGGCAGTATCACCGGGAAAGGTTGTCACATACCGAAGAAATGTGGTATCAAATGATACATTGGATTCTCATGGGATCGAAGTCCTTGCTATAGACGGGTCGGAACTTGTCCGTGGAAGGGGAGGTCCCCATTGTATGAGTATGCCGTTGTATCGTGACCATGTAGAACAATAACTATAACGGAGGGTATCAATGCCGATACATGTACGCGGAAGAAGTCTAGTAACATTGCAGGATTTCTCTTCAGAAGAGATCAGATATTTTCTTGATCTTGCGAAAGAATTGAAAATGAAGAAACGGTCAGGGATACAGGGGAATCTGTTAGCAGGAAAGAATATTGTGTTAATCTTTGAGAAGTCTTCCACTCGTACTCGGTGTGCTTTCGAAGTAGCTGTCAATGATGAGGGCGGAAATGTGACATTCTTGACGAATAGTCAGATGGGAAAGAAAGAGTCAATCGAAGATACTGCTAGAGTTCTTGGACGTTTCTATGATGGGATTGAATTTAGAGGATATGAACAGGATACTGTTGATGCTCTTGTCCGTTACTCAGGGGTTCCTGTATGGAATGGATTGACGGATCTTTATCATCCGACACAGGTCCTTGCTGATTTCATGACAGCTGAAGAACACTTGAATAAGCCTTTGAACCATATGAAAATGGTTTTTGTCGGAGATGCAAGGAACAACGTCGCAAATTCGCTCATGCTTACTGCGGCAAAAATGGGGATGGATTATACCTCCCTGGCTCCTGCCGAACTGCATCCGAAAAGTGATCTGCTGGAAGAGGCTGAAAGACTTGCTACAGGCAGCGGAGCTCTTATAGAAGTGTCCGATGATGTGATGCATGGTGTTGAAGATGCAGACATTATCTATACAGATGTATGGGTATCGATGGGTGAAGAGGCTAAGTATGAGGAGCGAATAAACCTGCTTAAGCCCTATCAGGTGACGATGGATATGATGAGGAACACCGGCAATCCTGATGTGATCTTTGAGCATTGTCTTCCCTCATTTCACAATCTTGAAACCAGGATAGCTCAAGAAGTCTTTGAGAAGTATGGTCTGAAAGAGATGGAAGTGACTGATGAAGTATTTAGAAGCAGGTACTCTGTGGTCTTCGATGAAGCAGAGAACCGTATGCATACAATAAAAGCAATCATGGTCGCTACTGCAGGGGCTCTATAGCCATTTCTCTCAAATATTAAAGACAGGGGCATGTGTGAGATGAGCATACATGCCCTGTCTTCTGTTAAGATTCCAATTCTATACTGATATTTGTCGGCAGAGCAAGACCGGCCTCCACTTCTACAGCCCGGATGATACCTGAGAAGACAGGACAGGAGGCATGAGGGCAACTCTGTCTCATAACATTCATAATCTGAGGACCATGTTCTGAATGAAATGAGATCTCATTGAATGGATTCACACGTGTCAGTTCTTCTGCAATCTTTTGGATATGAGGACATTCACTCTCTATCGTGAGATGAACCATACCCTCTGATTCGTTGGAAGCAGTGACATATGTGGTGAAATTGCAGTTCCCTGCAAAGATCTTAGCTGTAGCCATTGAAGGTCTCCTTATTGGTATAATGTGAAACTTTGAATCAAGTGTAAGAAAAAGCTGACACCCTTTTGTATATTTACCAGAGATATTCTCTCATTATAACCATGCATACGACCAAGTTCCGCTGCATCAAGCTGGTATGGACAGAATCGATAGATGTTCTCTGCTGTCTTCTCATATTTACGTGCATCAGATCCTCCTGCCATAAGATAAGGAGATATGATCGCATCAGGGAAGATATGTGTCACTGACTGACGTAGTAGGGCAAACTCATGTATATTAGTTGGTGATATAGCAGAGGGGTTCACTTTACGCCTGGTCCCAATAGTGATGTCTTTGTCTTTTATCAGATGTTTTGCATAGGCAAGTACCTTATCAGAACTATCTCCTGGTAGTAATCGGATGTTCATGAGTCCATAAGCTTCGGTCGGCAGGATGTTTGGTGCATCACTCCCATGTGCCATAGTTGCAGCCATCGTGGTACGGACCATCGCATTACTTGCAGCATTCTTTGCCATGATAGCTAGGAATAGTGGTTTGAAGAGCCAGAGATTAGCAAGGGCAATCCTGTTTACCAGTGACATGTAGGGGCCAAGTGTTCTGAACATCTCAGCAGGTGCAGTCGTCAATCTGGTCGGGAGGGGATGGGACTGCAGGGTATTGATAGCCTGCGAGACTTTGCTGAGAGCGGTGAACGGCATAGGCATGGAGGAATGTCCCCCTGAGGCAGAACAGCTTATGGTAAGATCCATATATCCCTTCTCTCCGATTCCTATGGTAGCGATCGGCTGTGTGATACCGGGGAGTACATTTTCCGTGACAGCTCCCCCCTCATCCAGCACCATGGAAAAGTGAAGTCCCTGCTCTTCAAAATAGTGTGCAGCTTTTGCTGCCCCGTCAGTACCTCCCAGTTCTTCATCGTGCCCAAAACAGAGATGTACTGTACGTTCAGGTTTGAAACCTTTGGAGATCAATAGCTCTATTGCCTCAAAGATCTCAATGATCTGGATCTTTACATCGATTGATCCCCTCCCCCAAAGATATCCATCTGCAGTCTCTCCTGCAAAGGGGGGATGTTCCCAGCCGGAGAGATCCCCTTCCGGGACTACATCCTGATGTGCCGTCAAGAGGATTGGTTCAAGTTCCTGATTGGTTCCCTGCCAAATATAGTGCAGGGTATAGGTATGTATTATTTCTCGTTCAAGTTGTGTATGTGCGTGAGGATAGGTCCTCTTGAGCCATGCATGAAAAGCCTTGAAAGCATCCCAGTCAGTCAATGACTTATCATGATGCGATACTGTCTTGAATTGTAAGGCTTCAGAAAGATGTTCTGCGGCTTGTGGTGACCCATCTATCTTTGTTTCAGTAGACGTATCATCAAGGGGTTTTCGGGAGAACTTCACTGTACGAATTATCAGGATGGTGATGAATATAAGAATCAAGGTAAGAATACCAGTAAGAATTGTCATAGGAAACATCTCCTTTGTACATAATATTCTCTAGAGATTACGAGAAGGAAGAAGACATCGAGAAAAACACTCTGCTGTTTCTTAATCTTTCAGCTTCAAGAAAGGCTTTTTCGTGATCTTCTGCCGATTATCAATAAACAGCCATCAGTGAGTGTTTTGTAATCATTGCGATGATATGGGTTCTCCTTTCTTTATACTACTGCCGTATTCGTGAAAAAGTATAACACATAATGAAGAACAGTGAAGATTCTGTATACATAATAAAATTCCAAAGGTACAATGTCTACATATCTTGTCAGTGTGAGTTTTAGCGAGATAGACAATGTTTAGGGGGGGGGAGAAGTATGATTCAGTGGATTTCCCAGTTTCATCCGATCATGCAGGCGCTGATTGGTACTCTATTCACCTGGTTTGTCACGGCACTGGGGGCAGCTCTGGTCTTCTTTTTTAAGAAGATAAACCATAAGGTGCTTGATACAATGATGGGATTTGCAGCAGGTGTTATGATAGCTGCAAGTTTCTGGTCACTTCTTGCTCCGTCAATAGAGATGTCAATAGCGTTAGGAGGATCCTCTTGGCTTCCTTCATTGATCGGATTCCTTATAGGGGGTCTGTTTCTCTATGGTGTGGATAAACTGCTTCCTCATCTTCACCCCGGGTTCTCAACCGAAGAGGCAGAGGGAATCAAAACCTCATGGCAGAGAAGCGTATTATTGGTTTTAGCGATCACCATCCATAATATACCGGAAGGATTGGCTGTAGGTGTGGCCTTTGGTGCAGCAGCTGCAGGGTATCCAGCAGCGACCGTTGCCGGTGCAGTAGCCCTTGCTGTGGGTATTGGGATTCAGAATTTCCCGGAAGGTACTTGTGTCTCTGTCCCACTGCGAAGAGAGGGGATGGGACGAGGGAAGGCCTTCTGGTATGGGCAGTTATCGGGATTTGTGGAACCTGTCTCTGGTGTTTTGGGTGCATTTGCTGTCGTATTAATAAGACCTCTTCTCCCCTATGCTCTTGCATTTGCGGCAGGAGCCATGATCTATGTCGTCGTTGAAGAACTGATTCCCGAATCCCATATGGAACAGCATACCCACTTCGCTACCTGGGGCGTGATGATTGGATTCGCTGTTATGATGACATTGGATGTTGCTCTAGGCTAGATTGATCAGTTGTTCCAGCAGCGCCCATCCTTTTCAATGAGTTCAACGGCACTCTTCGGAAGTGTATGGTCAGGGTATGTCTCAACTACATTACCTTGAAGGGTCGGGGCAACGATCCTCCAAGCCTCCTGGATCTCAGTCATACTGGGAAAGAGACTCTTATCTGAGAGAAGGATCTTTTCCACAATCTGCTCATATGCTTCAGGGGTATTGATCCCGAAGGTCTTAGCATGATTGAAATTGAACCGAACTGGTCTTGTCTCCCATCTTGTGTTTGGTCTCTTCATGTTCAGGGTGATATCGATATTCATCTCCGGGTTGGTAGTGATTATTACCGAGTTGTTTGCGATCTCCAAGTTGTTCAGAACTTTTCCCATGGTGTTCTTGAAGTTTACAAAGATCTGCGAGCGGGCTTTTCCCTGCATCTTGCCCGTCCTGATATAGATAGGGACACCTGCAAATTCAAAGGTGTTCACAAAGAGCTTGAGGGAGGTATAGGTCGGAGTACGAATAGTATCTCCCTGTGACTGCGCAAGCGATTGATATCGCGCAAGGGTAAAGTCTTCTACAGATTTGATAGATTTCAGAACCTTTATCTTTTCATGAGAGATCTCTTCAGGGGAGAACTCAGAGGGTTCTGCCATGGTCAGGTGAGTAATCACCTGTAGGATGTGATTCTGCACAGTATCACGGATTACTCCGATTTTCTCATAGAAACCCAGCCGTTGTCCAACACCGAGAGTCTCATCAAATATGATCTGAATATGGTCGATAAAATGGTTGTTCCAGATTCCGCGTATGATGTCATAGTGAAATCGCATGATGAGAAGATTCTGCATAAACTCTTTGCCTAAATAATGATCGACACGATAAATTTCCTCACCGGTGAATATGGAAGTAAGAATAGTATTATTGGCAGTCGCTGTAGCAAGATCGAACCCAAAAGGTTTCTCGACGACAATCTTCTTTGATACGATGCAGTGCATACGGGAATTGATCAAGGCTATTTGCTGTATCGCTGTCTCGTAGAGTGATGGCTGCAGTGCAATATAGTAGATGAATTCTACGTTACAGTCGCTGCCGATAAGTTCTTCGATCTTAGCTGCCACATAATCAACACTGAGTGTGTCCTTTATATCATAGGGTACATATGTGATCTTTGCTAAGAATCCCGGATCTGTAGTATTCAGCAGGTGTTCAATAAAATCGGCTCTGTTTGTATAACGTCTGCCAAGTGAGATGATTGAGAAGTCATATCCTTTGACAAAGAGTTGATAATATGCCGGCAGCAGCTTTTTCTTGAACAGGTCTCCTGTTCCTCCGAATTGTATGATTATCTGTTTCATCGTGTTCCCCTTTGTAGATCAGTGAGTATCGTTACACGTGACATGGTATCATAAAAGAAGGCACACGGCAGGTTCTCTGCAGATTCGCCTAATAGACATCTTTCCCAGGCGTTACGTTTGGCTTCTCCGAAAAACATGAGAAAGTATTCAGCGTCTGCTGCAAGGTCAAGGAACCCACGATAGGTTATCGTGATGCGTTCAGACGGCGGCTTCGGAGAATCAGTGATATGGGTAATCACTGGTGTTGAATCTGATGCTAAGGACGGGTAGCTGTGAGGAAAGAGTGATGCTGCATGTCCATCTTCGCCGACTCCCAGGAAGACCAGTGATAATGCAGGGATACAATCCCGTTTGTTCGGGTCTATCTCTGTAAGTTGGTCACTGGAGAAGTATCCTTTTGTAATGAGATCTTCTAATCCGGACTGCAGTATCGTATCACGATTACGTTCTCCTGAGAGTCGTTCATCAACGAGTACCAGCTGTATATGCTTTAGATCGAAGATGGGTAAAAGCGAAAGTGCTTCAATGATATATCTTACAGATCTTCCGCCTGGTATTCCTATTGTTAACTTATCATCTTTCCGTATACCTGTAAGTCTGCGCTGAAAGACTTGCAGAAGATAGGTGATTATGTCTTTTTTCTGTGACAGATATCTGCAAGCATGGTAAGTCATATTGTTACTTCCTGTGTGGTGAATATACGAAATAAAAAGAGTAGAGAAAAGAGGAATATTGACAAGAGGAAATGATAATAAAGAAAAAGAATGCCGAGTCTCCCCGGCATATGAGTTGGTTGAGTGCTCATAAAAGAGTAAGTCAATACTCTTTGTACGATTAATATAACATAAAAAATGGAAACTGTCAATATTAACATATATATTAAATATGTAAATATAAAATATTGGAGAGATGGATAACATAGTAGATAAAATCGGCAAAATCATATACGATAAAGACATTGACTTTGTATTAAGGAACTAAGATGCCAAAGATTATTGATCATAAAAAGAGGAAAGCAGAGATTCTGAATACCGCACTTCAAGTTTTTGCACGAGAAGGGTATAAAGACAGTAACCTATCGCTTATTGCACAGGAGTGTGGGATTTCACGTCCAACTATCTATCAATATTTCCATGATAAAGAGGATATATACTACTATGCAGTAAAGCTGGTAACCGGGAATATGTTCCGAAAATATGTCGATATTGCATGGGGTTCGGAAGGGACTATCTCTATGAAACTCAAAATGATTTGCACTGATGTCATTGAGATGGGATACCAAAACCAGCAGTCTCTTACGGCACTAGTTGATGTCATGATTCTCTTACGAAAAGAGGGTAAGAACTTTTCTGATGTTATCATGAAACGTACAGTGAAGCTTAATATACTCTTCAAACGATTATTACGCATCGGGGTTGAACGAGGAGAACTTGATCTTCTCTCTGTTAACGATGTGACTGGTCATCTTATGACGTTACTTGAAGCGTTCTGTTTTCAAATAGCTTTTCTGGATTCATATGAACCTGATTCATCTATCGAGTTGTTGAATATATTCATTGATAGTTTAAAGGCCTAGGCTCTGTATGGAGGATCCCTCTATTTCATAGAGAAGATGACCGATGACTTTGGGTATCATATGACCTTGTCCCTAGCGATGACTGCTGGAGAAGAGATAATATATACTGATTGTGAGCGATATGGGGGGAGAGGAGGGTGGATATCTTATATGAATAGAAAGATTCTCATAGTTGAAGATGAATCTGCTATTGCAAAGGCCATTCATGACGGATTGATGGATGAAGGGTTCTCATCAGAGATAGTAGGGACCGGAGAGGCTGCCATCGAGTCAGACTTGGAATTATTCTCTCTGGTTCTCTTGGATATCAGGCTCCCTGGTATGGATGGGTATGAGGTATGTACCTGGATACGTCAGAAAGGGTATAACCTTCCCGTGATCTTTGTATCTGCCCGGGACGATGTAGTAGATAGAGTGTTAGGTCTGGAGATAGGTGCGGATGATTACATCGTTAAACCGTTTTCCTTTCGTGAACTCCTATCGCGTATCAAAGCACAGCTGCGTAGGGCTTATGGGACGCTTTCATTTGAGTCAACCAAGGCTCCAAAATTTTCTTTGGGGCATATCATAATAGATCAACGATCTATGAGAGTCTATAAAGATGAGAAAGATGTCTTTCTTACTCCAATAGAATACCGACTTCTGCAGCTCTTTATTGAATATCCGGGACAAGTCCTGTCACGAGACCAGATTATTGAGCATGTTTGGGGCAAGGAATGGATCATCGAAGATCCCCGAAGTGTCAATGTCCATATGAGGCATCTTAGGGAGAAGCTTGAAGAGGATCCCGCACATCCGCAGATGATCATGACAGTGCGCGGCTATGGGTACCGCTTTGATAAGCCGAAATGATATATTCCCGAGATTAAGGATTCTCAATCTAAATACAACCTAGTTTGAATATAACATTCGTATAGTAGTGTCAGAAGAAACAAATGATTGGACATGGAGGAAACATGACATGAAACGAGTACAAGTAATGGTAATAAGTTGTTTGATACTGATATCCAGTACTTTTCTAGTGTTCGCACAAGGACAGCTGGAACCGGTAGACAAGTCTGAGCAGGTAGAAAAAGCTGTTCCTGAGCAACAACAACCCGGAGATACAGACAATGATGCATTACCGGCAGCGGATGAAACGCTTATAGAGGTTCAAGACGCATCAGGGGTGGTGATAACATCACTGATCAAGGATAGTGCTGCCCAGCGAGCAGGATTGATCAGAGGAGATATCCTGCTTTCGATCAATGGCATAGAGACCAATGCTATAGCTGATATCAAAGGAGCTCTAAAGGGTTTAGCTCATGGTGATACGGTCTCATTATCGATACTGCGTGGGGGAAAGTCACAAACTCTTGATCTGGTGTTAGAGACGAGAATAGGATGGCCGCTTATTGGTATCTATGGCACAGGGAATGAATATCCTCAAGGCGGGTATGGTGCAAGATCGAATGCTCAGGGTGGTAACGGCAACATGAACCCCTTACAGCAGATGCCCTTCGGCTTTGTGAATCCAAATGGGCAAGGGGAAAGCCCGGTACCTCAGAATCTTCCCAAAGAAGTGCAGGCTGCCGTGACAGAAGGTAATGCTTCATTTGTATCTGAAGTGGTCAAAGAGAGTCCTGCATTCACTGTAGGTATCGAGGCCCATGCGATTATTTACCAGCTTGACGGGGCACCGGTTGAGAATGGTGATCTTCGAACCGCTATCCTGGCACATAAACCAGGAGATACGGTCACATTGACTGTCTATCAACAGGAAAAGATTCAAGAGATAGAGGTGACCCTTGGTGATTCTGAGGGGAATCCGTTACTTGGGGTAAAGTACTATCCACTTACCAAGAGTGTGCAAAACCAATTTAAACGGTTGCCCTTCGGTAATGGACAGTGGGGTCCTTCACAAAAGGATTTGAATAGGTTGGATGGTTAAATTCTAATAAGCAGGTCCTGTATAGGGCCTGTTCTCCTGTGAGAATAATGTATGAAAAGTTTGAAAAATCGGTTGATGGTGAGTTATATAGGTCTCACGATTATTACCTTGATCATGCTTGGCGGCGGATTCTTCTTTCTTATAGAGCGATATGCCTCACAGGCGGATGAGTTGATCACTGAGCAGAAAAACCAGCAAATCCTGACTCAAGTGTATCACTTTATGCGTGATGACCCTGATATCGGTGAGTTGAAACTCTTTATCGAAAATCTTGAACGTGTACAAGGGGTATCTGTGCACCTTGTAGATGAGACTGGTAAGTCTATTTTTGCTATATATGCTCCTTCTGCGATCTTTACACTCGATATAACCCCTGAGATAACCAAATACTTACGTTTGGATGAACCCCGTAATAATAATGGGTTCTCTCAGAAGATGAACAATCTGATGTGGGGATTCCTGTTGAGAAATCAGAATCAAAGAGATAGAGAGAGTCAGCAGCTGCTGCAGCAATTATTGGGACAGGGGGTACTGCAGTTTTCGGTTGCAGGTGTTCCTCAGGCAGGTACTATCACCATTGAAACAAAAAGCTTCTTCAAGGAACAACTGTTGCGTCCTTCGAGGATTGCCTTTACCTTTGCAGCGGTGGTGGTTCTGGTCTTATCTATCATTATTGGATGGAAGATAAGTGACTCACTTACCAGACCATTACGTTCTCTCAGTTCTGTTGTCGATACGATGAGTTCTGGTAATCTCAAAGCACGTGCGAAGACCACTTCTAAAGATGATGAGATCAATACTTTAGCTGTACAGATCAATCAGCTTGCAGGGGATCTTGATGGCACTATTATACATCTGCAGCAGGAGAAAGAACGGCTGCAGAGATTTTTAGTGGATGCCTCCCATGAGCTTCGTACACCGGTAACTGCTCTTAGTGCATACTTGGAGTTGCTGACAGGAAAAGCTGGTGACGATGAATCAAGAAGAAAAGAGTATATTGCTACCTGTATTATCCAGAATGCAAGAAGCCGTGACATTATAGTACATCTTCTTGAATTGCTGCGACTGGAACAGTTGGATGAGAAAGTACCTCTGAGAAAGTTGCCTGCACAGTATCTATTGGATGAAGCTGTCGCGATGATGAAACCCGCGGCTGATGAAAAACATATATATTTGACTATTGGTGATCCATGCATAAATGGTTTTATCTTTGGGGACAAGTATCAATTAGAAACGGCATTAAAGAACATATTGGAGAATGCCGTAAAGTATTCACCCAATGGAAGCGACATTTCCTGTGGGTGTGTTTGCAGCAAGGGTCATGTATGCTATACGATCAAAGACTCCGGTATGGGGATAGATCCTGAAGAGATTGACAGGGTCTTTGATAGGTTCTATCGATCAAAGAAAGCTCAGTGTCAGGGGTCAGGTCTTGGATTGTCCATAGTAAAACAGATTGTGATGAATCATAAAGGGACCATCATGTTGGAGAATCGTACAGATGGTTCAGGACTGTCATGCATGATCACGTTCCCTGTTGCATAGCGTCATCATACAGGGGAACAGCAGCTGTCCTTCAGGTGAAATAGCTATAATGCTTTTCGCCGCTGACAGAAGGTCTTTGTCAAAACCATCTTGTATTATCTATTCTAGGAATGACTATGAGTCGTTACAGGTTATACCTTGGGTATCTAATAACAGTTTGTTATTAAACAAATAAATATATCTGTGACTATATATACAAATGGAGTCAAAGAGTATATGATAGAATCATGCCAAGAAAGTTCACAGAGGATGAAGCAGATTATATTAAAGAGGCTCTTATTGATGAGGGTATAAAACAGTTCAGCTTGTATGGGTCATCCAAGGTAACTGTCGATCAATTATCAGAAACTATAGGTATTTCAAAAGGTGCATTCTATCTTTTCTATTCCTCTAAAGAGGTGCTGTTTCAGTGTTGTCTTGAGGTGATACAATCACGTATCAATGATGACATACGAGCTATGATAGAATCCTGCAGACAAAGACCTGAACGGGCAATAAAGCAAGTCATCGGTTATGCCCTGGAACTTCAGGGGATATATAAGGCTTTTGATCAAAAACCGAATGTTCTGAAGCATGTGAGAGAGGGGGCTGAACGGGTAGTACTGCGTCCCCACATCGATGGGAAACTGCTCATTGAATCATTCAATGCGGTAGGATGTACCTGTGATTTCTCGAGTGAAGCTGTTGAGGAAGTATTGATGCATCTGGGGCATGTGGATATGCATAAAGACTTAGCTGGGAATTCGTCTGGGTATAAGCTGCTTGTTGATGTTTGTGCCATAGGTCTTGCGTCGTATATACGTATATGACAGCTCCATATATGCCTGTGGCAGAGACTATCTGGGTAGGGTGCAGCTATATACCTTTCTTTCGCTGAAATCTGATAATAAAGAAGCATTGAGACTTCCTATCAAAACGAATGGGTAAAGGTTCCCATCAGTTCGTATCACATTGCTATACATGATCATCCAAATAAAAGTTATTCATATAGATGAAGGTCAAGTTGAGTATGGTTGTATACATATGTCAATATTGATAGTATTGCAGAAATATATAGAATACTACCTAAAGAAGTAGGATAAGGGGTTTTTGTCATGAGAACGTTTTTGGATTGTATCCCCTGTTTTATGAACCAGACCTTGAATGCAGGGCGGTTGATGGGACTTTCTGATCAGGAGATAAAGTCTATCTTTGATGTAGTTGGTAAGGGGCTGGAGGATATATCTCTCTCCAATACGCCTCCGGAGATGGCTAGGATTCTTCAGAAGATCATCAATGATAAAACAGGATTGCTTGATCCCTATAGTGAGATCAAGCAGGAGAGTAACATTGCAGCCTTACGCTACACTGACAAGATGAATGAACTGATCAATATATCAGAAGATCCATTGCGCGCAGCTATTCAGGTTGCTATTGCCGGGAATATCATAGACTATGGAGCGATACACGATTTAGATATCGAAGTAGAGTTGAAGAACCTGATGAATGAGGAACGTCTGCAGATAGAGATAGAGGATTCATCGAACTTTGCCTATCAGGCATTCAAGCAGGATCTTGCCACAGCAAAGACGCTGCTTTATGTAGGGGACAATGCAGGTGAGATCGTATTTGATAAGATTCTTATTGAGCGGCTGCGTAGAGAGTATCCCGACATACAGATAACTTTTGCAACTCGCGGTGAGCCCATATTAAATGATTGTCTGATCGAAGATGCAGAGTTTGTTGGTCTTGATACTATTGTCTCTGTGATTTCAAGTGGTTCTGATGCACCGGGCTGTGTGTTAGATCTCTGTTCTCAGGAATTTCTTGAGATATTCAGATCTTCCGATGTGATCATCAGTAAAGGGCAGGGGAATTTTGAGGCTTTGTCAGAGGTTGATGCTCCAATTTATTATCTTCTAATTGCCAAGTGTGCTGCAGTAGCCAGAGAGCTCTCTTGTGAACTCCGTGATATAATATTAAAGCGGAAACAGCAATAGACTTCAGAAAAAAAGAAGCTGCCGTATGTACCGGCAGCTTCTTCTACCATGAGGTGAATGTTAGCCTTTCACAGCACCTGCGGTCAAACCTTCGACCAGACGCTTCTGGAAGATATAGACGAGAATCAGCAGAGGAACAGTCACAATAACTGCCGCTGCCATGATCTCTCCGAATGGTTCCTGCCTGGCGATCTCTCCTGAGAAGAGTGCCATTGCAACAGGCACGGTTCGTGCACTGACATCGATGGATGTAAACGTCAATGCAAATAGATATTCATTCCAAGCGGAAATGAATGCGAGTAGTCCTGTGGTCACCAGAGCAGGTATAGTCAGCGGAAGCAGAATCAGATAGAAAGACTGAAAAGAGGTAGCTCCGTCAACCTTTGCAGCTTGCAATAGTGAATCAGGAAGTTTCTTAAAGAATGTAGTCATGATCCAGATGGTAAACGGTAGGGTGAAAAGCATATATGAGAAGATCAGACTAACCAATGCAGGGATGTTAAAAGTACGAATCACTGCATACAACCCGGTCAAGACTGATATCTGGGGAAACATCGTCATAGAAAGAATAAGATATAATGAAACTGTTTTCCCCTTGAATCGTAATTTACCCAAGGCAAAAGCCCCAAACGAACCAAAGATGAGCGCCAATAGCGTCACTGAGAATGAGACAATTGCTGAATTTACAATCCCTCGAACAAAAGCATGATTACGAAAGACTGCAGCATAATTCTGTAAGGTGAATGAGACTTTATGTGTATTAGCATCTCGAGGAAGAAATGTTGCCGGTGTCATGATAAGCTGGTTTTCGGTCTTTAAAGAAGTGACTAATGTCCAGTAAAAGGGAAAAATCAGATAGACGAACATAACCAAAACAAGTATCCAGAAGATTATCTTTCCCAATAATTTACTTTTATTCATCTTTTATACCTCCTGATAACCTTGTATAGAGGAGTACAAAGATAAGTATGATGAAGAATATAATCACACTTGATGCAGAGGAGTAACCCATCATCTTGTTATCAATCAGTTGATAATAGGCAAAAGAGGCCATTGAATAACGCTTTTGTGCGAATATGATCTGAAAAAGGTCAAATACACGTAAAGCATCAAGAGTCCTGAATATCAGAGCTACCACTAATGCATGTTTGACGAGAGGAAGTGTGATCTTCCAAAATCGCTGCCATCCTCCACAGCCGTCAATATATGCAGCTTCATAAACTTCCTTAGAAATGGTCTGTAGACCAGCCATAAGAAGTAATGCCATGAATGGAGTGGTCTTCCATACATCAATAGCGATCATTGCCCATATCTGGGTCGATGCATCTGTAAGGAAGGGAAATTGTCCATTTGTCCAGCCGAACCATTGAGCCATGACATTGAATACTCCAACACGTGTTGAAGCGAACATCCATTCCCACATACGTGATGAGACTGCTGTCGGTATGGCCCAGGGAACTAGCATGGCAACGCGTAACCCTCCCCGGAAAGGGAAGTTCTTGATCATGATCAGTGCGATAGCCATACCGAAGATCGTTTCGAGTAAAACTGAAGCAATTGTAAAGAAGAGCGTATCTTCTATAGATTGTATGAATTTTGGATCAGTCGCTGCATAGACGTAGTGATTACCGAAGATGCTGAACTCATGCAGCGCTTTATATCTGAAGGGAGCACGTGGGAGAATATCAATTGGATCCTCATACTGCAGTTCTCCCGTATCCATATCCTTAATCTGCTTACCTGTGTCTGTATCAATAATAGGATTTAGTTTAGCTATCTTGAGACTTAATAGTTTCTGGTAGTTTTGAAACCAAACGAACTCTGTTTTTTTACTACTAGCAAACGTTTTGTTTGAGAAGCTGGTAACAAAAACACTACCAAGGGGATAAAAGGCTATGAGTATGATTACGAGAAAAGAGGGAAATAAAAGAATCATAGCAAGTTTCTGCTCTGATTTCTCCATCCTATGTTGGCGCATAGCACGTCCTCCTTGTTTGAGTTTGAGAAGAGCATAGACTAGGCACACCCCAATAAGAGGGGTGTGCCTAGTCTGTTTCGAAGTGATTAATCAATAAGATCTGCAATATCTAATTCGATATTCTTAACAGCCGTTTTGCCATCTTGCTTTCCCATAAGAACGTCATGCACATTAGAGAAGAAAATCTTTGAAGTCTCAGCATAACGAGGTGCAGTTACGGTAGAAGGTCTTGCTGCAGCATTTACGAACACATCATAGAGGCTTCCAAAGAACGGAGTAGCTTCTAGTACATCTGCATCTGAATAGAGTGATTTGATCGTTGGATTCAATGATCCGACGATTGCTCTTCGTTTCTGTTCGTCGTAGCTTGTCATGTAGAGTAATAGGTCGACAGCTTCATCTATATGTTTGCTGTACTTTGATACTGCCAATTGCCATCCGCCAAGGGATGCTGCGCCTCTGCCGCTGTCACCAGCTGGAAGAGGTACAACATCGAACTTGCCTTTGATTGCACTGTCTGCTGAATTACCCAGGCTATATGCATATGGCCAGTTTCTCATGAACATAGCATTACCTGCCTGGAACATGTTTCGTGCATCTTCTTCACCAAAACCGATAACACCATCCGGGGAGATAGTCCCGACCCATGAAGCTGCTTCATCCAATGCTGCTGCAGCTTTTGCATTGTTGATGGTTATAGTCCCATCAGGTTCCACAATGTTTCCGCCGCCATTAGATACGACCCATTCCAATGCATCACAGGTAAGTCCTTCGTAGGAGTTCCCCTGCCATACATATCCCCAGAAATCCTGGTTTCCACTTGCTCGTTCACCATCCTGGACTTTCTTAGCGATCTTTTCGAGGTCTGCCCAAGTCTTTGGAGGTTCTGCATAACCGTACTTCTTTAAGAGGTCAGCTCGGTAATAGAGTAGTCCTGCATCAGTAAACCATGGCATAGCTACTAATTTACCATCTACGGTGTTGTTCTCAATGATTGCAGGGAAGTGATCAGCAGCAACTGACGCTCCCTTATACTGGTTGAGGTCAACGAGGTGTTCTGCAATATCTCCCGGCCAGATCACATCGATCTGATAGATATCGACTTCACTTGATTGTGCTTCAAAATATTGTAGATACAGTCCAAGTCTGTCTGTAGTCAGATCAGGGGTTTCCAGAATGACAACATTGATGTTTGGATGCATCTTCATATATGCATCAGCCGCTTGTTTTGAAAGCTCGAATTCCTGGCCTACAGCACCTGCTGCCACGGTCAAAGTAATAGGTCCTTCAGCTTTTGCTTCTTGTTCACCACCGGCCCATACGTTGAATGTTCCTGCAAAAAGCAGTACTAAACAACATACTAGTACACTAATTTTCTTCATAGCATTCTCCTTTTTTATTTTTTAAGTCATGATCTATAGCGATCATTGACTTAAGTTCCCTTAATCACTCATCTTTCTGAAGTTTCTTCAGAAAGATGCTAGTTGCAGATTAGTCCGCATCAGCGAAGATGTGCGGGGCATCTACTTAGATAGTCACATCTGATACTCTTCATCCTAGGTAGTCTCCCGTATGATCAGGTATGGTTTAATCAGCTCCTGTTCTTTTATAGAAAATCC
>CAYYPJ010000019.1:0-21135 GCA_964473495.1 uncultured Spirochaetales bacterium | reverse complement strand
AGATATAATAATATAGGCCATGGATCCTCTGGATGCGATAGTGAGTATGACACAAAAGAAAGGGTATAATTTCTCTTGAGAATTTATAATTTGCCAAAGTACCAGAACAAAAAGTAATGAAAAGAAGAGATATAAATCTATCTTTAACAACACATGGGATAGAAGTTTTTTTCTCATGTAGTCATTCTATCAGTTTTTTCTATTGATTTGAAGCTATAATACACATAAGATATATAACAGAAGTCTTATTTGAATTACAAGGTGTTATATGAAGAAAATAGCTTTTTGGTTTGTGATTATATTACTCTTATCAGGTGTGGTATTCTTTTTCGGTTGGACTCAGTATAAACTTGATAAGGATACATATGGCGTTATCCATACTAAGACTTCCGGATATAATGAAAAACCGATCAAGTCCGGTGAATTCTCATGGACATTTTTAGCTCTCATACCAAAGAACTTAACGATCACACAAATTCCATCAAACAACAGGATCATCTCTGTCTCTGTGGAAGATGAGCTTCCTTCTGCTGAACTTTATCGAATTATGGCAGTTGGAGATCCTGATTTTTCCTATAAGCTGCATATAGATATTCCTTATGCAATAAAAGAGGATGCTTGCGTGAAACTTGTATCAGAATATGGTTTGAATGAACATAATTCTGCCGGCTGGTTCATGGAAACTGATGAGAAAGTTCGGCAGACAGCACATGAATTGCTTGTTGATCTTTTCTCTGATAATGTTTCGATGTATGAAGATAAAAAGCTCCTATCCTCTACGATATCATCATATCTGCAAAAAGAGCTCTCAAATTATTTTGCAGAACTATCATTTGGAGAGATCATGACATCTTTCTCTCGTTTGCCTGATTACAATCTCTACCTCAAGACCAAGTCTGATTATCAAGATTTGATAGAACTAAAAAATAAAACATTGGCAAATGCAATCAATAACGCTCCTGAGAAAGTAGCCAATGATCTTCTCTATATAGATAAATTAGAATCTTATGGGAAATTACTTTCACAATACCCTGTTTTACTTGAATACTTACAGATTGAGTCTGGTAGAACGAATAAATGAGGTATACATCACTACTTTAGTATGATACAGAGACAAGGACTCCTTTACCGCTGAGTAACTCTATTGAAACTTGATTATCCACATTACGATTACTTACGCTGTGATGTCCGGAACATATTGGAAATGATCTTAGATCCCAAAACAATCCAGTACTTTTCACAAGTGATTCTGCATCATATAGCCCTAGCACTGATATATTCTGTTGAAGAGTGCTAAAATAAAGATCCAGGGAAGTCTCAACGAAATAGACACATTCTTTCTGCGTGTACCAGCGAACAGGATGCGTTCTTTGCCTGAAGAGGTTTAGCATTGACAATGTATGATGTAGATGACCTTCACCGCCGCCAATGACCACAATTTCCCCGTATTGTATATGATCATGCACATAGCTGATCGCCAATTCCGTATCGGTATAGTCTTTATCTCTAGGAAATCTTATGACCTTGCAGTTGGCACAAGGTTTATGTGTGATCGAATCCATATCCCCAAGAAGTACATCTACGTCCACTGAATCTCTTAATGCTATATCATATCCAGAGTCTGCTGCTAAGATAATGTCGGAAGAATCAACTTCATGGGAATATCTTGCATACTCAGGGGCTTTACCACCGGTAAAAATCAAAGCTTTTCTCATATTTCACCATTCTCTATTTAATAAATCATGAACATTAGTTATGATACGGTATTCATCATTTATCATTTCAATCATTGTGTGATCAGTCAATAAAGGAGACTACCATGTTTGATTATATCAAAAAGCTTAAATCGCTAGGAGTAAAACTTCCCACAATACTTATTCCAAGAGAGACTGATAATCTAAAGAATTGGGCTGTTGTAGCCTGTGATCAGTATACTTCAGATATGGAATATTGGCAATCAGTCGAGAAGATCGTACAAGGGAAGCCTTCGACCCTCAATCTTATTTATCCAGAGTGTTATCTTGAAGAGGCGGACTCTGAACAAAGAATTTCTAACATAAACAAAACAATGCAGAAGTATATCGATGAAGGGATCTTCAAAGAGTATGAACAAACCATGTTTCTTGTTTATAGAGAAACTCGCCCGGGTTTTGGACGATGGGGATTAATAGTAGCTCTAGATCTTGATCAATACGACTATTCAGTAGGTTCTAAAAGCCTCATTCGTGCAACAGAGGGTACGATTATTGATCGTATTCCCCCAAGAAAACGTATTAGAAAGAATGCCCCATTAGAATTCCCTCACATACTCGTGCTCATAGAAGATGAAAAACGAAGCATCATAGAACCTCTTGCGGACAAGAAGGACACTCTTGAACAGATATACTCGTTCGACCTGATGAAAGATAGTGGTTCAATTGAAGCCTATGCGGTTAACAGACCTGAAGACGTACAGCAAGTTGCGGATGCATTAGAACGTCTTGCTGATATAAAAGATTTCTCTAGAAGACATAACAGCGATGATCTCCTTCTTTATGCGATGGGTGATGGTAACCATTCATTGGCCACTGCCAAATCCTGTTGGGAAGATATAAAAAAAGGTCTAAGCCCAGATGATCAGAAAGAAAACCCTGCAAGATATGCTCTTGTAGAAATAGAGAACATTTATGATAAAGGGCTGGTATTTGAACCAATTCATAGAGTCATATTCAATGGTAACAAAGATGCTATCCTCAAAGAGCTGCTGAATAATTGTGATTCATATAGGCTCTCTGAGGTAGACACCTTAGAAAATATGGTAGAACAGATCAACATCCAGGATGATAATCAATATTTTGGTCTTGTAGATGATCAGAAACAACTATATGTCGTATGTATAAAGAACCCATCCGCCCATATAGTCGCTGGAACGCTGCAAAGCACTCTTGATGCATATATTCATAACACCAACACTGTATCCATAGATTATACCCATGGGACACTGGTAACATACAATCTTGGAATTATATCTGGAAATGTAGGGATATTCCTCCCACGTATTCCAAAGAACGATTTTTTCTCTTCAATCATACATGACGGCACTTTACCGAGAAAAACATTCTCAATGGGTGAAGACTATGAGAAGAGATTCTACATTGAAGGTAGAAGGATAAAATAGAGACTGACCCTCGCCTGAAAAACGAGGGTTTTTCATAGTAAATCGACTGGTTTTCCCCAAGGAAGGCTTTTTGTTCATCTTCGAGAATCAGTTGTTTTCCTTCTATCGATTCTTCTCATAATGAAGTACAAGATCATATACGTTAATGCTCCTATTACAAGGGAGCCCAATATAAGCAAAACATTATTGATGACAGCCAATGGCGAGGCGCTATATCCCTCTTGGTAATCACATGAAGATTCAGGAATTGTAATATCAGAGTCAATCGTATGATCTGGAAGATAAATAATTGTATCATCAGATACATAGCCGTAATCTTTAGACAATTTCTCTATATAGGAATTATCATGCAATCGTATTTTATCCTGTAAAAGTTTCTCATGTTCATTGTACAGACAGATATATTCTTTCTGTAAATTTGCTATTCTCTTTTCTTGGATCTTATTGTTAATAGTGCCATATGTACCAAATATAGTTAACCCTATTGAATATGATAGTAGTGTGATTATTATACTTACAGTAAACATTACTTTCTTCATGGTATATGGTCTTTTTTTATTTTAATATGATATACTATAAATGTATATTGGGGGAATAGGAAATTGTATAAAAGTAAGAAAATGAATTACCCGGGATTATATGGTACTTTCAAGAAAATAGACACATCAAACATAAAAAAAGTTGTTAAAAAGAAGATATTGAACGACTTTGATAACGATGAGAATCTAGAATCTCTAGATAATTTAATCAAGAACATTAAGATGAAATCAAAGCTATCTGCATCTGATTATATGAAAAAATCAGCGATCCAGGAGCCTGATGAAGTTGATGATACCTTTGTTTTAGAAGAAGAACTTCAAGAATTAAAGAAAAATAATAGTTTCTTCAAATCTCTGACTGAGGATGATGCATCCCGAGAAGCAACTATTCATGACGTTGATACAGATGAAGCAGCTTTCTCTGAATTGATTACCAATAATTCATATATTGATGATATAGAAAAAGATCTTTTACAGGATGTTCAAACAAAGCAGACAGATCCAGTAAAGAACATCATAGCAGATTTGCATATGCTTTTTCACAAGATTTCACATCTCACTGATTCACAAAAACAAGTGATCGCAGAAAATGAGAATTATAAGATAATAATATCAGAATTATCTGCTAGAAGAGGAAAATAGGTATGTCTAAAAATGTAAAAGAATTCTTTATCGTGTTAGTGTCGGTTATTCTAATAGGTGTACTATCCTATACAATAACTAACGTATATCAATACGCTAACTTACATGGTGATCTTTCTTCAATACCTTCTGATGCATGGGTTTCATTACTTAAGCAGGTATTCCCGATATTCTTAGGGTTATTTATTTTTGTGACGATCCTCTTGTTCGCTGTAAGAAGATCACCTGATGAAAAGAATGCACTATCATCTGATGATGATCAGCAAGACGATTCTATCTTTTACTCGTTGAATATCCAAAGTGAAGAGTCTAAACCTCTTTCACACGAACCCGAGGCATCAGGGGTCCAAGATACACAGAAAACAAAAACACCCGCAGCTGAAGGACCTCGTCAATCAAGAGAATCCAGCGAAGGACAGAGGACAGCTCATGTTGAGTTATCTTCTGAAGAACTTGATTTCTTCAATTCTCCCCCTGTAGAAAAGTCTCAGGAACCGCTGGAACCGCAGAATGCTGTATTCACACCAGTTGAAGAACAACCTAATAAACCTATACAGAATATGCACATTTCAGGGAACGTAACTGAGAATAAGATTTTTGCACCAACTGAAGCTCAACAGCCCCTTGGTAGTTCGACATCAGATTCTATATATGTGAAAGATTTTTATGTGAGATTTCAAAAAGAAGTAGATTTCTCTAATGATAAGAAATATGAGATCGCTTTGATCCTCATTAACATAGAACCCAAGAAGTATCCATCAGATTTTCTTATATTCAAAGAAGCTGTTGAATCATACTTCTCTGATATCGCATTCATTTATGACTATACCACCACGAACACGATTGCCGTCATACTCCCCTTCTTCTCTTTTAAAGAGACGCAAAACGAACTTATGTCTTTGTATGAATCGCTTAAAGACGATTTATTACAGCGATCCACCCTATTTAGAGCGGGTTTTACGAGCAAATTCACTAGGCTCATTGATTCAGAGACTATCTTGTATGAAACTGAAACTGCATTTAAAAAGGCTCTTGAAGCAGATACATTCTGTATACTGGGATTTGAACCAGATGTGAACAAATATGAACAATACTACTCTTCATAGAAAACATCAAGTTTCAACTGGTCCCTGCAAAGTATAGTTTGAGGGAATTCTTGTTGTGCCTCTCGTAAAAGTATCGACAGATCTCTATCAGTGTATCGAGGACTGTAATGTATCAGTCCCATCTTCTTTATCCCCTTTGCCTGTTGGGCGATTATTCCTGCCTGTTGAGCAGTCAGGTGCTTCTTTTCTTTTGCACTATCGACAAGTGTACTGTCAAACATCCCTTCACAAACGAGGAAATCTGCACCGGAAACATATGATGAGATCTTATCAAAATACATAGTATCGGTAACATATGAGAACTTTCTGCCAGGTCTTGCCGGACCAAGAACAGCAGAGGGATCTATTGTGACACCTGATTCCATGGTGACTGGCTTCCCAGACTGAAGTTCTGCCCACATCGGTCCTATAGGAACATGAAGAGCCTTTGCCTTCTCTGGGAAAAACTTTCCAGGTCTATCGTGCTCAATCAGATTATATCCAAAACAGAGTTTTGTATGCCTTAACTTGAAAGCTTCGATATGATAGTCTTCTTGCTCAAACACTATACCAGGAGCTACGGGGTGGATGATGATATCATAATTTATATACATATCTAGTATTTTTCTATTAGCTTCAATATACTTCTCAAGTTTAGCAGGTCCATAAATATGTAGAGGTTCTGTCCGCTCGACCTGGCTTGAAAGCATCAAGAGCCCAGGTAATCCAGTGACATGGTCTGCATGCATATGACTGATAAAGATACGTGATATTTTCTTCCATTTAAGATTAAGTTTCTTAAGAGAAACCTGCGTACCTTCTCCACAATCAAATAGAATCAGTTCACCTTCTCGACGGACCAGTACCGATGTAAGAAATCTGTTTGGTAAGGGCATCATCCCACTTGTCCCAAGTATATACACTTCTAAATTCATGAGTTTACTACCTATACACTAAATCGTAACATATTGAATATATTTTATGTTATGAACTTACTTACTTATGTACAAATGCTATGCAGCTTTATACATAGGAATTTATCATATAATGCTCTCACTATGTTTCAAATCCCAAGTCAGGAGATTCTATCAGGAAATCTTGCAAATATCTACCGTGAGCTGGCAATTTCTAATTGTTTTGCAGTCTAACAGCTTGCTGTTTGCTGTATCGTGCTTCAAATAATCTTAGTATGAAGTTGTACAGAAATTCCCGGGTACTCTACTCTTGAAGTATATTTATCGGTAATATTATATTTATTCTTTTCAGCGGTAAGAGTGCTGATAAACCAGCCAGTACGATTGCTGTAACTCCTACAAGTACAATCTCATTCCAATGGAAGATCACAGGTATATCAACCAGATAGAAATCTAATGCCGAAAGTCCTAATGACTGAAAGAAAAGAAGTATCGTATGCAGCTGCGTACTGATCACTATACCAGCAGATATACCAATCAAGGCCCCTAGCCCCCCAATAAACATGGAAGTATAGAGGAAAGTGCTTTTTATTACTCTGCTGCTAACACCCATTGCCTTTAACATACCAATCTCATGATACTTCTCTTGTATAATGATAATACAAGTTGATGAGATGTTTATTGATGCAACTATGATGATCAACACCATTACCAGATAAAGTATTGTCTTAGAAGACCTGAAATTACTATACAGGCTCCTATTTAGTTGATCCCAAGTTATGATTATGCTTTTGTCTGTGACATACTTTGCCAGTGTCCGGCGTATAGATGTGACATCTTCGGCATAGGCGTCACGAACGATAACACCGACATATTCTTTTGTATCATCCTTTATAATGCGGGAAGACTGTTTCAGATCAATAAAGACCAATTGCTTATCAAGCTGGTTATATCCTGAGGCAAATATCCCTTTCACATGAAAGATGGCCGGCTTTAGACGTGTCTGACCCATTTGCTGGGTAATGGTAACAACAGCGATTGTATCGTTGATAGTAACATCCAATTCTTTTGCGATCGCTGCACTGATCATAATATCTGCACCATCTGCTAAGTTATTGCTTCCAGATAATATCTCTATCTCCTGATTAAAACTATTAGATTGCAAATATTCAGGATCCACTCCTTTGATGGTAGTACTACAGGAACTGTCCTTTGAATAGAGAATGCTGAATGACTCACGAACATGATATATTCCCTTGCATATAGGATCCTGCAGTATTTCATCCTCTATTTTGTCGTCAAGCATATTTGTTCGTATCTGTGCATGAAAACTTGAAAGGTTTATATACTTTCTTGTTATACCTATAGTCATCCCATTTGCTAAGAATATTGAAACGATTATAGGAGTAACCGATAATGCTACTATACCAACAGCAGACAAAATGTGTTTTTTACTCGTCCTCTTGCCTTTTACGCCAAATCCCAATATGCGAAAAGACCAAATTAACGAAGCACCGATCATTCTCATTCAAAAGGCTCCAGTTTTCCAAGAAACAGCTTATATGCATGAGTACACCTAAATCGCATGCTTATGTCATGAGTCACCATAACAAGAGTACGATGAGAGGTTTCTGCTAATGAAAACAATATATCTTCAACGATTTTCGAATTATACTCATCTAAATTACCAGTTGGTTCATCAGCCAATATTATATCGGGATCATTGATCAATGCTCTAGCTACTGCAGCTCTTTGACGTTCTCCACCGGAGACACGTTTAGGGAAGTGATCCTTACGATCATATAAGCCTACTTGATCAATAAGTTCATTAGCGTATGCTATTGCCTGTTTCTTCTTAGCGCCGCACATTATTGCAGGGAGATAGATATTCTCCAGGAGCGTGAAGTCATCAAGAAGATAATGTGATTGAAAAATAAAGCCTACACAAGTCCTACGATAGCGTTCCAGTGCTCTTTCCTTCATAACCTCCAGACAATTTCCAGCAACCACAAGATTCCCTGAATCTGCCTTATCAAGCCCACCAACAAGATGAAGGAATGTGCTTTTGCCGCTTCCACTCTTTCCTAGAATGATAGCAGATTCGCCATTCACTATCGAGAAATTAACATCCTTCAGTACATGCAATTGTGAATCACCGCTTATGTAGGATTTATTCATCAATTTCATCTCTATAGCCAGTTTGACTCTATCATTCATACCACATTATCTCCAAAGGTGATTTCTTCACCAGGGTTTTTATCGCAAAGATTATGTTGATCATAGAGATAACGAGAATACTTATACTGACTACAAGCACCTCTTTCATCTGTATGATCACAGGGAACTCATACAGTAACAACGTTACCTTCCTTTTTAGTAAGAACTCACAAAGACGTTCTACCACATGAATAATCCCATTCACATGATACGCTGTAAGGTATCCCAAGGAAGATCCCAATAGTATGCCGCACAGGACAATGAGCACCCCTTGTATAAGAAATATGGAATAGACAGCACCACGGGAAGCCCCCAGTGAACGCAATATTCCTATATCATCCTTTTTGTAGAATACATACTTTTCAAATGATGATTTCGCATTCATGATCACAACAAGGAATATAAGACAGAGGAGTAATAACATACTATATTTCTCAAGCATCAGCGCAGAATAGAAAGACTGGTTTGCCTCTTTCCAAGTGGTCACCTGTTCTACTCCATCTATTTCTGCTATTCTTCTACTACGATCTATCATCGACTTGTCTAAGAACTTCACCCCAATGAGTGGTTGTTGATTTGGTAATAACTTCTGCAGTGTATCCAGAGAAGTAAAGATCAGATTTGAATCAATATCGGGAAAACCGCTCTTATAGGTATCTATAATCGTAGTATCAAATCGGAAAGGCACATGTTTGACAACTTTCCCTACTCCCATCAACATCATATGCATAGTATGCCCAGGTACTGCAGAGAGAGAATTCATCAGGGATTCACTCACAATAATATCACGGTCATGCAGAGACGTGATATGATGACCTAACAAAGAAGTATGTTCAAGAAACCCTTTATCCATTGTGAAGATCGAATCTTCCACCCCTCGCACCCTGCAAGGATAATATTGCCCATTCTTATATTCGAGTAGCGCATTCGTCTCATTAAACCGAACAGCTGAGGCAACTGATTCCATCAATCGTATTTCCCGAAGTACTTGCTCTTCATCTGCATCATCAGAAAGTTTGACCTGCGCATGAAATGATGCAATCTCAACGATATCATCTATGTACCCGATCTGCAGACCATTCATAATACCTATGATCACAAATATCGTGATAAAACCCGTAATCAGCCCTAATATGGTAAAAACCGAAGACATATAACGCCGGTTGCTCTTACCCGTGAGATATCTCTTCGCAACAAGTAGTATCCATTTAGATCCAATCTGATTATTCCTGTGCATTGATTACCTTTATGATCTTATCAGTATCATCATATATGATAGTTGCATAAAACTTACCTTTCAGATACAGGGCCTCTGATCTTCCAGTCGGTTTATAGGTTATGATCTTGCTTAGTATATCATTATTACGAATTGTAACACTAGTGTCCTCCCCTTCATAGGTATATGCATACGTTGTTGTTGAATCTTCAGTTACAATAGTTTTGTGTATGATATTACCTTTATCATCATATCGGTAGGTAATTCTGCTCGCGTCAGGAGAATCGTCAGTTCCGGATAGTTCTTGTATGATCAGATTGGTTTTAGCATCATATATACTATTCTTTCTTATATTTGCCATATGATCATATGATATTACTTCCAGTTGTGATGTATCATTAGTGAAACTCTTTTCTTCATGAACAAGTGATCCTTCAAGATATTCATAGATTGATTTCTTCGATCCCTGTTCAATAATAATGCGGTATGTATCATGAGTGCCTATAGCTGATGTCCCAGCAGCATCATCGATCAGAACAAGATGGTCAAGGGCCTCCTTATCATCGCTCATCGTATACACCATAAGGCCACTCAGCTTACCGTTTTCATTGATGAAATACTTCGTCTTCTCTGTAGTGGTATCATTGACGCTCACGGCCTGGCGTATATGTCCGAGGGCGTCATAGCTATAGGTGGTTTTCGTCGAGACCTCAGGCAAGACGAGAACATCCTCTACAATGAACCCCTGTATATAATGGCTATCAAGAAGCACCTTCCCTTCAGGATCGATTCTATAGACTCTTTTGTGTACACCATCATCGGATATAGTTTCTTTCCAAATGATTTCATCTTCAGCATACAGCGTTCGAATCAATGCAGCATCTGTTTTTCTTACTGATATGATAAAACCATCTAAGATCTCTTCATCCTGCAGGTCAGCCTCATCTAATAGACCAAGCTGCTGCCCTATAGAGTTAGACATATAATAATTCTCTTCTGCCCCCAAGGTAACAATCGAGCATAGCAGTAATAGTACATATAGAAAACTCTTTTTACTCATTCTATTCCTATAAGTGTATTAAGGAACTCATCTTTATCAAAGACCTTGATATCATCATACCCCTCTCCGACACCTACATATGCTATTGGGATATGTAGATTCTTCCCTATCTGAATAATACTGCCTCCCTTCGAAGCAGAATCATACTTTGTCAGAATTATTGCATCAAACCCAACAGCTTCATGAAACAACTCCGCCTGGCTAACTGCATTTTGCCCGGTTGTCGCATCGACGACAAGAATCTTCTTATAATTTTCTTCAGGAAGTTTATGTATTACAATCTTATTGATCTTCTCCAACTCACGAAGAAGATTTTTCTTCGTATGCATTCTTCCTGCAGTATCTGCAAGAATAAGTTGCTCATGTCTGGCAATAGCACTATCGATAGAATCAAATATCACCGCTCCAGGGTCAGATCCCGGTGATTGCTTCACTATCCTTGTATTGAGTCTTTCTGCATGGAGAGCCAGCTGATCGATAGCAGCAGCTCTAAACGTATCTGCTGCACACAATACCGTAGAGATACCTTGTTTCTGATACCAGTGAGACATCTTTGCTAAAGATGTCGTTTTGCCGACTCCATTCACGCCCAATGCGAGAAAGATCATTGGTTTATCTTGTTTTGGTATATCAAGGCTGATAGAGCTTATATAATCTTGAAGCTGATTCTTCATCTCCTGCATCATACCCTGTCGATCAAGTGTATTTTTCTTTGCCTTTTTACGTAGTTCTTCTGTTAGATCATAGGTGATTGTGGTCCCTAAATCTCCCTCTACAAGAGTATCCTCTAGATCTTCAAAGAAGCTATCATCTATGATATTTCGGTTAAATAGGGATGCTATTCTTTTACCAAAGAAGTTTCTCATATACCATTCCTCTTCATTTTAGCTATCAATCTATCCTGTGATAATAGTCCAGTAGTCTTAATATGCTTTGTATACCAGTAGAAACTGATAATGTTATCCCCAATCCCTGGGTAGCCTTCCAGATAGGTTCTTGGGTATTATCATATAAAAATTTTGATATAATTGATATAGGCAGCGTTATAATAAACCCACCCAAGGCATTATACCACTGAATCCGACCATATGATATCTGATCATTTCTTGCCATCCAATCTGGTCTTAGTTCATATGATAGTGTTTGATTGTCTTTATTCTCTACAGTAATTTGGTCTGTTACGTATGACGGTTTCTCAAACTCGAGTACTCTATCACCTCTCCGTTCATTCTCAAATACTATAGGGCTCTCTCCTATATATATGGTATCGACATATACGGCAGCTTCACTGGGATGTGATAACATATAATAATATGTTGTTATGGGTTCATTCATATTCACTACTAGAGTCTGTTGTTCTTGGTTTATAGTAATCCTATTTGTGTCAATAGTTTGATTATCATAGATTATCTCAATGTCATAGGTATCTTGTGGTAGGACTTCTAGAAGATCATTGTCCTGTGATAAAAAAGCATTATCTATCTGTAGCTGTATAGGAAAATCCCTATCATTCTCAATCTTGAGTACCCCCGTCCTGCAGTTCGTGATTGTCTCAATTATTTTTCGAAACATGGTATCAAGGGTCACTTCTAAGGTATCTGAAGTAATGATATTTGAATATATTGTCACTCTTTCATCAGTAGGATCAATACGTATGATCTTTATGATAGATATGTCTCCGATGCTCGTGAAATCACCATAGATGATATAATCCAAATCGTATCGATTTCGTATATAATCCGTGAGAGTCCTTTGTTCCATGGAAAACAGTGCATCACAGGTAAACAGAGCATTCTCATCATACAACGGTACAATTTCCAAAGGGGCATGATCACCCATCCGCTGCATATACAACTGTGAGAACTCGCTACTTCTTACCAGTTCTTCCACTCTTTTATAGACTTGTATATATACTTTCTCTTTATATAACGTCTGTAAGTTTGTCTCCTGAGGATTCTGCTGATAGAATACTGGCATGAGGCCTATACGTACTACATCTGCCCCGAATATCTGAGATGTTGAAAATATAAAGAGGATATAACAAATTATTATGAATACTCTTCTTTCTTTTACTCTAATCTCCATGTTAAATATGCTTCTATGAATGGATCGATATTCCCATCCATTACAGACTGTATATTACCAATCTGAAATTGCGTCCTATGATCCTTCACCAAGGTATAGGGCTGAAATACATATGATCGTATTTGATGACCCCACGATATATCTTTCTTTTCCATTGCATGTTCAGACTCTTTAGCCATCTTCTCTTGCCTATAGTATTCGTATAGTCGAGAAGTTAAGACTTTCATGGCCATAGACTTATTTTTATATTGGCTTCTCTCATTCTGACATTGCACTACTATCCCGGTCGCTATATGAGTAAGCCTCACTGCCGAGTCTGTCTTATTCACATGTTGTCCACCTGCTCCTGATGAGCGATAGGTATCTACCCTGATGTCTTCGGGCTTGATATCCACATCGATAGTATCATCAATGACTGGTGATACATATGCAGATGCAAAGGATGTATGCCGTCGTTTATTGGAATCGAAGGGAGATATGCGAACTAGCCTATGTATTCCGCTTTCTCCCTTCATGTAACCATACGCATTTTTTCCATTTACCTGTATGGTGACAGATTTTATTCCACCTTCAGCTTCAAGTATATCAAGTATTTGAATCTCGTAGCCACTATTTTCTGCCCATCGGGTGTACATGCGTAACAACATTTGAACCCAATCACAGGCTTCTGTACCACCTGCACCAGAGTGTATGGTGAGAAATGCATTGTTCTTATCATAGATTTCATGAAGGAGCGATGCTATCCTTAACTTATCGAAGGTTTTCTCTATAGACTCAATTGTGCAGTATACCTCTTGCGCAGATTCCTCATCAAATTCTTCTTCTAACATGAGAAGAAACTCTTTTGACTCATTGATCGTTTTAATCAGATGTTCCCAAGGTTCTATTGCATCCTTTATGGCCGATATTTCAGCATATGTCTTCTCTGTCTCTTTTTTATCGTTCCAAAAGTTTGCTTGTAGTGTCTTTTTCTCTAATTCAGCAAGTTCTTTCTTTTTCTTATCGGGGTCAAAGACGCCTCCAAGTGTTTAATGTATTTTCTCTAACAGTCTCTAATCGTTGTTTGTATTCAATTAACATCGGGGTACTCCTCTATACTTACTTCATTTTTTCAATACGTATTACAATCCTGTTCGACCAACTTTCTCCAGGTTTGATATCCAATTGCCAAACAGCAAGCAATCGAGAGAATTGATAAATCTCTTCTTCACCCATGAGAGTATCTATGGTAGTAGTGTAACTCTGTCTGATTATACGATATCTCTTATCAGCTTGAATTGATATGATCGCTTTCTTCGATAAATCATCTATTCTGAATATCTTCACATTATTCATACTTTTCTCAGATTGTGCCATATTTCGTATATGGTTCAGATCCGCTGAATACATTTGAATCATACCATCGCTGTTGTAAGCAAAAGATATGTTTATCTCAGATCCGAATTTACAATTGAACCTGCTCTTTGATTTATTCGTTATGGTATAATCTACTTGAATAGAATTTGTGTAACAAGTATACATCTTCTCCAGCAGTACAGAGTCACCAGAATCAAGAGGACCATTAAAATCCGTTGAGAACTCAATCTGTTTTTTATCTTTATCAAGTCTCTTGACCTCATATGACCGTGATTCTAAAGTATACACCGAATTATCACTATATTTATCATAACACTCTGTAGTTGCATCGGGATAGATGAATAGATCATTGAAGGATTGCTGTTTTATGCCATCCGGCATCGAAGTGATACTGCGTGCAATAATATCTTCACTATGTCCAACAAACGTGTCTAGGTAGTTCCATGAATTCACAAGATAATCAAACTCGATCATAGAAGCACCGACTCTATCAAACACTGATGTGATGTTCTTCCCTCTATAGATAAACTCATTCTCATTATCCAGGTCAACATCGTACAGAGTGATCGCAGTAGAGAAGACCCCCTTCTCTCTCGTGATCTTCTCGACTTCAATAAGATGAGAATAGTTGTTCTTTCGTATATAGTTCTGATAGAAACCACCATTCTGAGAAATGGAAAAACTCCCAAACGATTCAGCCTTCAGCAACTCTTTCAATGCAAGTTTCTTCAATGATTTTTCTTTTTTAATACCCGGAATCAATCTTGAGACATAGAGAAGCTTACCATATAGCAGCTGAATCTCTGGATACTTAAGGAACAATTCATTGTATTGGTTAACTTTGTTAATTCTGTTATCATTGTACCAACCATAAGGGAGGTAATGCTGTTTGAGCTGTTCACCACCTTTCGTCTCTTCCGAAACCAAACAACACGTAATATCTTGTTTTGTACAAGTTTCCTGAAAAACTTTACAAAGTTCTACAATATTATTTTCAGATACAATGATCGAGTTTGAAATGATCCTGTTCATATCAAGCATCAACGTTATCGTCTGCGTAGTATCAGAATTATAGGATTGTGAGATCTCTTGGCTAAAACCATCCATCTCATTTCTCAGTAATAATGAACTTAGTGTTTTCTCTACCGGAAAGATCGTAATGATCTTCCCCATATCCTGCATATAGTATGGCTGATCCATACCGGTTTGATTACCTTGAAACTGTAAAATACTCTTTATCCCACACATAAACAGCGTATTTATTAGCATAGGGTTCCATACTTGTTCACTGATCCAAGCACATCGCGGCCGTATGCCAAAACGCTTACGAATATAGGTTGTCGTTTTCTCTATCTGTAATGTGCGATCTTTTTTTGGTATGATTTGAAAAATTGGATCGTAAAACCCCCCGGTAAGTAGTTCTATCTGTTTTCTTTTTACCATATCGGTAATTAACATATTTATCTCTGGATATTCGTTTTCCAACCATTCAAATATGATACCTGAGAAGTAAAGCGAAATCCTGATCTCGGGATTAGTATATAGAAAAGTCAAAAGCGGCTTATAACAGGAATAAAGGCTGAATTCAAAATCTTCTTTTCGTGTTCCCAGAGGTTTTTGGTCATAAAAGCCAAGAATAATCTTTCTTTGACACATAAATTAAAGTATCCTTTATTCTCTGTTTTTCAGTCGGTAATCCTTATACAAGAAACTGGACAAGCCTTCGCAGCTTCATCTTGACCATTTACCTCAATAGAATAATCTATTTCCGACAAAAAGTTCTTGATGGTAAAACCTGCATCAGGAAACTTTTTCTCACATATTTTACATCCGATACAACCAACACTGCAAACTTTTCTTACTGCTGCACCTTTATCTTTAGAATTACAGGCAATATAGTAAGCTGCATCATATGGGATCATTTTCATAGCACCTGTAGGACAAACACTAACACATTTCTCACATCCTATGCAAACATCTTTATCAACATATATTCTGCCATCTTCACGTTTTGTGATTGCATCAACGGGACAGACGGTTATACAACTACCCAATCCTAGACAACTATATTTACAACCATTGTCTCCCTGATACATCATATACGCTGCATTACAGGATTCCATCCCATCATAAATAAAATCTTTCTTTGTTGTCTCACTGTTTCCATAACAATGAACCCGTGCTACCATTTTGGTATTTTCCCCAATATCAAAAGAAACATTCATGATCTCAGCTATTTTTTTTGCAACATCAGCACCGCCTGGTACACACAACTTTATATCAGCATCTTCAAGAACTATTGCTTCAGCATAGGATGCACATCCTGCATATCCACATGCCCCGCAATTTGCTCCCGGCAACACCTTCTCAACATCAGTTATACGTTCATCCTTCTTGACAGAAAGCTTCCTTGATGCAAAAGCTAATCCAAACCCTAATGCTCCTCCAAGAATAGTAACGGTCAGAAAAGCATACACTATATTAATTATCATCAGCTCACCTATCCTATTAAATTCGTCAATAAGGTTTTATCAAATGCCATAAAGGCAAGCGCCATAAGCCCCCCTGATATGAATGCCAGGGGAATACCCTTGAAAGCTTTTGGAACATATTCAAGATCAAGCTTCTCTCTGATATTTGCCATCAGAAAGATCGCTAATAGAAACCCTAATCCTGCAGATACACCTGCTACAAAACTCTCTAACAGATTGTAAGAACTTTTGATATTGATCAAAGCTATACCAAGTACTGCACAGTTTGTAGTGATCAGTGGCAGAAATATCCCTAAAGCTTTATACAATGGCGGTGAGATCCTCTGCACGATCATTTCAACCAACTGTACCAGTGCAGCTATCACCAAGATAAAAGTTATCGTCTTGAGATACATAAGATTTAATGGAACAAGAAGATAATAATTGAGTAACCAAGTTACAACAGAAGATATCGCCATAACAAAGGTTACAGCGAACCCCATACCAGTTGCGGATTCTATATTCTTTGATACTCCAATAAACGGGCATAACCCCAGAAACTGTGTCAATATAAAGTTGTTTATAAAAATAAATGTTATTACAATAGCAATATACGTCATTTGGCCGGGCCCTCCTCTCTACTAGAGTACCAGTTGAAGAATGCTTTAAGATACCCCATAACCAACAATGCACCAGCTGATAAGCTTAATACCCGCATTGGTGCTGTATAGAGTATTGGTATCTCTATGACTCCATCAAACGTTCCCATGGGAAACAGTGTTATCGTACCTGAGCCCAGTACTTCACGAATCAGAGATATCAGGATAAGGCTTACGGTAAACCCTACGCCCATTCCTATAGCATCTAAGATGGAATCCAAGACACTATTCTTGTTTGCAAATGCTTCCGCTCTACCGAGTATTATACAGTTCACGACGATCAGAGGGACAAAGACTCCTAAACTTTCATAGAGTGATGGAAAATATGCATGCATGACCATCTCTACGATGGTAACAAATGATGCAATGATCACTATATAGGAGGGTATCCTCACGTTGTTGGGAATATAATTCTTTAATAGAGAAACAAAGATGTTCGAGCCGAGCAAAACAAATATGACACCTGCCCCCATACCAAGGGCATTAACTACTTGGGTCGAGACTCCCAAGGTTGGACACAACCCCAATCCAATAACAAAGATTGGGTTCTCTCTAAAGACACCCTTTGTTAAATTCTTCCACATCATTTGGCACCTCCAAGTTTCTTGGCATACAGAGAACCAGCAGAGAGTGCCTTTGCAATACCTCCGAAGGTGATTGAAGCACCACTGACTGAATCAGCTTCACTCATCGTAAGATCTGACTTCTTCAACGGCAGGGGGGTTGAATCCCCTTTCCCGATAAATTTCGTCATATACTCATTGGATTCAGCCTTTTTTCCCAAACCAGGAGTCTCGCTATCCTCAACAAGTTTTACTCCTAGTGTTTCTCCACTTGTAGTGAAACTTGCCAGAAGTTTCATCGGTCCTCCATACCCGTTGGACTGCAGGTTCATGATATACCCAACAACAGAATCATCTTTATAGAGTGGATATATATAGTTTATTTCTGGATCATCAGTAGTCTGCTGTTCTCCCACCGTATAACCGCTTGAAACTTGCTCTAGAGCTTCTTTTACAGCATTTTCCTGTTGCAGAACAATAATTGGTGCCGTCTTTGAGTTGACCACAGCAAGAATAATAGCAGAAACAGCACATATGATCGCTAACCTTGATCCAATATTAATCATATTCTTCATGCTGCACTCCTGTTTTTGACTATGCCGAATCGTTTTGGCCTAACATAACGATCGATCATAGGAACAAAGATATTCATGATAATGATAGCAAGAGAAACACCTTCCGGTAGTGACCCGTAGATTCTGAAGAGAAATGTCAAGAAACCGGCTCCAACGCCAAATATAAGCATACCTAATGGTGTTGTCGGGCTTGTTACCATATCTGTTGCCATGAAAAGTGCTCCTAGCATTAATCCACCACTTACCAGATGAAATAAGATGTCACCGCTGAAATATCCAGTACCAAACTGCAACCCACCAAAAACCCAAATAAAGAAACTGAATGAGACAAGGTATGAAACCGGAATATACCAAGTGATGATCTTCTTTGAAAAGAGAAAGATCGCACCAATAATAATTAAGAACGCTGAGACTTCACCAATACATCCTGGTACATTTCCAAAAAACAGATCCACATCTATGGGAGAGATATTCATCCCAAGTGTGTGAGAGAACCAGCTGGTGATCTTTTGTGCTAAATCTGATGTCTGGTACCCGTGATTCATAAGAAATCCTGCGGGTCCATTTACGGTTCCGGAGAAATCTATCATACCAGTCTTCACGGATGACAGTACAGTAGCACTCGATGTCGCATCGACTGCTGCCCATGCTCTTGGGGCTGTCCAAGTCGTCATAGCTCCTGTCCAAGAAAAGAAGACGAACACTCTCCCCGATAATGCTGGATTTATCCAATTTGTACCTAATCCGCCAAAGCTCCATTTCGCTACAGCAATAGCAAAAACCGTTGCTATGATTGGTACATATAGGGTAACTCCAGGAGGCATATTATATGCGACAAGTAATCCTGTGAGGACTGCACTCCCGTCATGTATACTGCCTTTCCTAAATAATCGGGTAAACAAATATTCTAGAACTACAGCAGTGATCACTGAAACACAAATTACCACTAATGCATGTGCTCCAAAGTTATACACTCCCCATATCCCAGCAGGGATGAGTGCAAGCACCACATACCACATAATCTTGGCAGTATTATCCTTGTCTCTAATCTGTGGGGAACTCTCAATACGAAACATTATATTTTCTTCACTCATTTTTTCATCTTCCTTAACATGCTCTTTCCCAATCTCATCCCCTGCACTAACGGCAGCTTCGCAGGACAGATATATGCGCAGCAACCACATTCCTTGCAATCCAGAAGACCTAGTTCAAGAGTTTCGGAATAATTACCATGATCGATGTTCTTGAAAAGCCTTGTCGGCTGCAAGCCCATGGGACATACCTGTACGCATCGACCGCATGATATACAAGATGTAGTCTCACTCTTTCTCGATTCTTTCTTTGTGAGAGCCAATATCCCGGAAGTCCCTTTCATCACTGGTGTCTGCAAGTCATAGAATCCAAATCCCATCATTGGCCCACCGGCAATCATCTTTTCCGGTTGTTCAGAAAACCCCCCACATGCATCAATGAGTACCTGTATTGGTGTACCTATGGTAACCAAGAAGTTACCAGGATTCTTTATCGCATCACCTGATACGGTTACGACTCGTTCAATCAAGGGTTTGTTGTTCACAATAGCCTGATAGACCGCCTGTGTAGTCCCTACATTACTTACTACAGCACCTATATCAATAGGTAAAGCTCCAGATGGTACTTCTTTTCCAATAGTCGCTTTCAAGATCTGTTTCTCATCACCCTGTGGATACTTCATTTTCAATGGTTGTATCTCAATTGGATAATTATTCTTTTTGATGATCATCTCCAGATGCTCCATAGCATCTCTTTTATTATTCTCTATTGCAATATATATGTTCCCGGCATCTACCATTTTTGCAATGATGAGAGCTCCTTCTAATACCTCCTGTGCCTTCTCCAACATGATGCGATGGTCTGATGTCAGATAAGGTTCACACTCAACACCATTTATAACCAGATATTCTGCTTTCTTACCTTTTGGCACAGAAAATTTCACATTTGCAGGAAAAGTTGCACCTCCCATTCCTACAATACCTAAATCTTTTACTTTAGCTATCATTTCCGAAGGGTCCATCGATTTCCAATCCTGTTTTTCTGTCTTTATGTCCGGATCCTGCTCATCAACGGCAATAACGGCAGCTTTTGTCCTCATGCCGGTTGGAAGAAAGATTTCTTTCAACTCTACTATTCTCCCGTTCACCGGTGAATGGATGGCTGCAGAGATGAATCCTGCAGCTTCGCCTATCTTTTCACCTGCATGTACCACGTCTCCTTTCTCCACTATTGGTTTTGCAGGTACCCCAAGATGCTGAGAAAAAGGCAGTATAATCGTTTCAGGTACCGGAAGACGTACGATCTCTTTTGTACATGTCAACTCTTTGCGATCTGCCGGATGCACACCGCCTTTTGCGAACGTGCTAATATTCCGCATGTGCTTATTACTCCTTTTGTGAATATATCCAACCTATTATACGCATAGCCATATGTTCTGTAAACTAGACAATATTTTTTAATAGGTGAAAATTAGGATAAAATCAATATTCTCATATTTGAAATACAAATTTCTTTCTTCTCAGCTTATGAGTAGAAGAAACAGATGAAATGTTCTATAACTGAG
>CAYYPJ010000018.1:5465-21149 GCA_964473495.1 uncultured Spirochaetales bacterium | reverse complement strand
CTTCTTGGGTATCCCACTTCTCTATCATACGATCATTGCAGGAGTGCTAAAAGAGGTGAGATCAAGAGGAAGAACTACCTACTATACTGTTCGTGTCTTGATGAGTATAAACGGCTTTCTTAAGAAACATTTTGGATGGAATCCCGGTAGAACCATATGGTTCAAGCAGATACTTGAGGGTATCGGCTTCTACCACAACAAACTCTGTATTTGCGGAGGCGGCCCGCTTCCTGCAAAGACTTTTCATCAATACCAGCAGCTTGGGTTAGATTTTGTACAGGGGTATGGTCTTACAGAGACATCTCCAATTCTGACGCTAAACCCTAAGGACCATTTTAAGATTGAATCTGTTGGAAAGATCTTCCCCTTTATTGATATGAAGATCAATACTCCTGATGCCTCGGGAGTCGGAGAGATTCTGGTAAGAGGGCCCAATGTCACTTCCGGATATCTTAAAAACCCCAAGGATACAAAAAAGTTGTTTACTGAAAACGGCTACCTGAAAACCGGAGACTTAGGATTCATCGATAAAGAGAACTATCTCTATCTGAGAGGTCGAAAGAAAAATCTGATAGTAACATCAGGAGGAAAGAACGTCTACCCGGAAGAGATAGAGGATTTCTTTCAACTCTATCTTATCATCGAGCAAATCATGATCCGTGGATACGTTACCGATAAATCAAGTGCGGCAGAGGAGATCGAAGCATTTATCTATCCAAATAAAGATGCTTTCGGTAAGCGGTTCTCAGACACCTCTTATGTGGAGAAACAGATTCAGAATGTCGTCAGAGAAGTCAATAGGAAGTTGCCGCCATACAAAAAGATCAGCCGAATCACTTTGTTGAATAATCCAATGGAGATGACTACAACAAAGAAGATACAGCGAAACAAAGTCATAGAGAAGCTGAAGAACTTGCGGGGAAAAATATCAATAATCAAGTGAACGACCTCAGGTAAGATGCCGCGTATCTTTCTCTCTTATCATTGGCATAATCCTTATGGTATCTCTCAAATAATCATAGGATATAGTCCGTGTTTTTTATAGTATTACAAGATATCATTTCACTTTTTCTGCAACTATCAATATATTAATTGTAGAAGGGATGTATGTATGAAAGAGAAGCATATCAAACCATTGAATGCACAAGAAAGTGACATCATTGAACATAAGGGTACCGAAGCACCCTATTCAGGGGAATTCTGGAATCATTTTGATCAAGGCGTCTATGTCTGCAGAAAGTGTGGGCATCCACTCTATAGATCAGAAACAAAATTCGCATCATCATGCGGATGGCCGAGTTTTGATGACGCAATATTCAAAGCGGTACTACAGGAACCTGATGCCGACGGTATACGAACAGAGATCCTCTGTGGATCATGCAGGGGACATCTCGGTCATGTATTCACGGGTGAACACTATACTGACACTAATACTCGACACTGCGTGAATTCTCTCTCAATGAATTTCATAAAGACGAGACAGTCACTATTCGCATCAGGATGTTTCTGGGGAACACAGTACCGTTTTGACCGCACGACAGGTGTTGTTCTTACCACCGCAGGATTCAGTGGAGGGAAAGCCCCGGAACCCAGCTATGGAGAGGTCTGTTCCGGCGATACCGGGCATCTTGAGACTGTAGAGGTTCTCTATGATCCGGAGAAAACAAGCTTTGAGCAATTGGCAAAACTCTTCTTCGAGACACATGACCCTACCCAGGAAAACGGGCAAGGTCCTGATATCGGCAGTCAATATCTGTCAGCAATTTTCTATCACAATAAACGGGAGAAGGAGATTGCAGAGCAGCTTATTGCACACCTAAGGGAAAAGGGGTATAAGATCGCAACAAAACTCCTTTCAGCGGGACTATTCTGGCCGGCAGAAGAATATCATCAACACTACTATGACAAAATAGGGAAAAAACCCTCCTGCCATTTCTATACAAAGAGATTCTAAATAGACTATACTCTCAGAGTATGATACATCTACAGCATGTCACAGTTCGAAAACAGGATAAAGTACTTCTTGATGATCTCTCTCTTGATATCGACGAGGGGCAGCATGCTGCGATCATAGGTCCAAACGGTGCGGGAAAGTCTATGTTGGTGAGAGTCATCACAAAAGATGTCCATCCTATCTGGACAGAAAATCTGGAAATGACGATTCTCGGCAGAAAACGCTGGAATGTATTTGAACTGAGGACATATATCGGTGTCGTATCTGATCGACTGGCAGAGTTGTGCAATACTTCATACACTGCATTCGACATCGTGATCTCAGGGTTCTTCAGCAGTATCGGAATCAGCTTTCATCACAACGTCACCGAGGCTATGAGGACAAGAAGTAGAGAGATCATGCAGTTCATGGGAGTTGATCATCTTTCAGACAAACCGATGAATCGACTCTCTTCCGGTGAATCCCGCAGTGTTCTTATAGCCCGTGCACTGGTTCATGACCCCAGAGCACTTATTCTTGATGAACCGGGGGCAAACCTGGATCTGCAGACGCAGAAACGGGTCAAAAACACCATTAGAACTATAGCGAATCGGGGAAAGAACATACTCTTAATCACACATGACCTTGCAGAGATCATACCTGAGATAGAACATATTATTATTATAAAGAACGGGAAAGTATATGCACAAGGACAGAAAGAAGACCTGCTGACCCGAGAGATCTTATCGGATGTCTACGGAACTGAAGTCTATGTGGATTATCATGACGGCTGGTACAAGGCCTGGTGTTAGTGCCCGTTATGCTCTACTGATTTCACGAACAATAGTTCAAGAGGACTTTAGAGACACGATATGCCCCCAACAGGTTTGACCAGCTCACATATCCTTAGCATATGACCATTTATATATATACCATAACAAATAAAGAATTTGTTACTCTTTGAGATGAAATAAGATAGTTACTATTACTGGAAAGATCATTTTATAGTTTATCGTTCATTTCAGGATCCTAACAGGCACGTGATACCCATAACCTCTCATGGTATTCCCTAAAATGAGAATAAGATCTACAGAACACTTTTCCTAGTTGCTTCTCCGAGGATAGACAAAAACAGAGAACCACTATATCTCTGGTAATGATCTATATATACGTGAATCACTCGGTTAGTTATGCCGAATCAGCTCACATCGTGGATATACTGCCACATGAAACATTGCAGTCTTGACCAAGAATCCTATATACTATGGGGCATAGAGATTTTTCAATCTTCTATATAGCATATCTAAGATAGCAGATTACGAGTCAGCTTTATCAATTGGGGAATTATGGTACCGACAGTCATGTGGTTAGGACATGCATCATTTAAAATCACAGGATCAAAGACTATCTATATTGATCCGTGGAAAATTGGCGGGAACCCCCACGATGCTGATGCCATATTGATTAGCCATAATCATTATGATCATTTCTCTGTCTTTGATATCAAGCGTCTTCTCACAAAAAACACGCTTATCTTTGGACCAAGATCAGTCATTGATGAACTGCAGCAGGGAAATCCCTTCAAACCTGGAGACCATGCATCCGGTGCACAGGTGGAAATCATAGGGATACCTGCATATAACCCAAAAAGCCCATTTCATCCCAGATCAAAGAACTGGCTGGGATTTCTCCTATCAATGGACGGCAAGACCATCTACTATGCTGGTGATACCGATATAATCCCGGAGATGTACAAACTGCCGCCGATTGATCTTGTGCTGATCCCAGTCAGCGGCATACATACTCTTACGCCGAAACTTGCAATCAAGACTTGCGATATTATCCGACCCGCCTATGCTATACCATACCAATGGGGCGATATCTTAGGCACCCCGGCTGATGCTGAATTCTTTTGCGAATATATCAGATCCGCTAAGCCCAGAAAACTTGAACCGTACGAAACCTTCACGTTCCCTTAGAAGAAAAGATTCTGTTACTGAAGAGGGGCTAAGCATCTATTCCAGATATCACATATATTAGGAGCTCTTATCTGTGAAGATAAAGGAAGTATACACTTTCTTTCTATCATGAGATTTCAATGAACCTTTACACACTTCACACCACATGATAGCATATCGCATGAACACACTTATTAAGAAAGCTGTAATCATCCCCATGACTCACGATGAACATCACTGGCTCAAAGGGGATATAGGAATATGTGACGAACATATTGCATTTGTGGGAGAGACTCCCCCATCATTTGAGGCTGATACGATCATTGACGGATCACACTCAATCGTTCTACCGGGACTCATCAACGCACATAATCATCTAAGTATGACTCTGTTACGCAGTTATGCCGATGATATGGAGCTCTTCACCTGGCTCCATGACAAGATATGGCCAATTGAACATAAGATGGGGACAGAAGATATCTATTGGGGTTCTATGCTGGGATTAGCTGAACAAATAAAGAGCGGCATTACCGCATTCGCTGATATGTACTTTCATCCGGAAGAGACTATCAAAGCTGTACTGCAAGCTGGTATACGAGCAAACATCGGGGCCACTTTCATGGGGGATAAAGCAGATACCGAACAACGACTCCCCGCTGCTTATGATTTGCATAAACAGTATAATAACTGCGGAAATGGGAGAATAGCCATTAATATTGCCCCTCATGCTATTTATACCTGTTCTACAGATACATTGCGAATTGTTTCCACACTAGCGGAAGAACTCTCATCCAGAATACATATTCACCTGTCAGAAAGTATTCGAGAGAATCAGGACTGTATCAAAGCTCATGGAAAAACACCTCTGGAGTATCTTGATTCCATCGATTTCTTCTCTGTTCCCACCTATGCCGCTCACTGTGTTCATCTTACTGAACATGATATCGATCTATGTGAGAGACTTCCAATTCACGTTGTGCACAACCCTACGAGTAACTTAAAACTGGGTAATGGCATAGCCCCAATCCCGGAACTCCTTTCCCGCGGTATACATCCCTCCCTTGGTACCGATGGAGCTTCGAGTAACAATAACTTGAATATCTTCGAAGAGATCAATCTTGCAGCTCTTATCCATAAAGGGAATAGCGGAGACCCTACAACAATATCTGCTTACCGCACTTTGCAGATGGCTACTATCTATGGAGCTGAAGCGTTAGGCATCGATAAGAAGACCGGCAGTCTTAGCCCCGGGAAAGATGCGGATCTTATTATAATCAATACTGATGTGCCGCACCTGCAGCCAATGCATGATCCAATATCGGCAGTTGTGTACAGCTGCCAGGCATCGGACGTTGATACGGTTATCTGTCAGGGGAAAACCCTCATGGGACACCGTGAATTGCTAACGCTTGATGAACAAACCATTATTGACCGTGCTGTAGCAGCAGCACATACACTAGTATCATAATCAGGAGTATAGCGATGAGAAACATCAAAGAGACCTTCACTACGCTGGAATACAAAGACTCTGCACTTGTATTGATCGATCAGAGAAAACTTCCCACAGAGATAACCTACTTCACCTGTAACAATTACAAGGATGTTGAGTTCGCTGTCCGCGATATGGTCGTCAGAGGAGCACCGGCAATCGGAGCAACTGCCGCATATGGATATTATCTTGCTGCACAAGAGTTTGCAGCAATACCAGAGGAAAGTGAATTTCTCAAGAGACTGAGAGATGCAAGTGATTACCTTGAACAGGCAAGACCAACTGCAGTGAATCTGCGCTGGGGACTGCGTCGTATGGGTATCCTTGCCATGAATCATAAGGACGCACCTAGAGAAGAACTTCTTATACTTCTTAAAAAAGAAGCTGATGCAATCAAACAGGAAGACATAGATACCAATAGAGCGATTGGAAGAATAGGGAACGAAGTCATACCCGAACATGCCGTCATATTGACTCACTGCAACACCGGTGCTTTAGCTACAGCTGGGTGGGGAACAGCTCTTGGAGTCATTAAAGAGGCTTATCACACCGGAAAAGATATCTTTGTCTATGCGGATGAGACAAGACCACGACTACAGGGAGCAAGGCTCACAGCATGGGAACTGCAGCAGGCGGGCATCCCTTCAAAACTGATTGCCGACAGCGTTGCAGCGACGTTGATTCGCGACGGGAAGATAGACTGTGTCATCCTCGGCGGGGATCGAGTAGCGGCAAATGGAGATGTCTGTAACAAAATTGGGACATTTATGCTCTCGGTCATCTGCAAGATGTATGGCGTACCCTTTTACAGCGTCGTCCCAGTCTCTACCATCGACTTTGAGATCGAATCAGGGGATTATATCCCTATTGAAGAACGTGATGCCTCCGAAGTGACTCATATACGGGGGGTCCAAACTGCTCCAGATCATATGGATGTCTATAATCCGGCTTTTGATGTCACCCCGCATCAGAATATCACCGGTATTATAACAGAAGCGGGAATTATACGCCCTCCGTTCAAAGAACATATTGAGAAGATTCGAAAATCATTGAGTGAGGCAACTTGAATGGGTACCGAGAGGAAAGACAACCAGCAGAATATCGAGACCGATCTGATTCACGGAGGAACACCTATAGCAGGTGATTCAAGCAAAGCACTGAACCCTCCACTGCACATGAGTTCTACATTTACCTTTGACTCTATAGAACACGCCGACAGTGTCATGTCTTTCGAGAGTCCTGATTATGTCTATACGAGGGGGAACAACCCTACCCTCAGGTTGTTTGAACAGCGCATGTCAGTCCTTGAAAAGGGAACCGCATCAGTAGCTTTTGCATCGGGAATGGCCGCGATCTCATCGACCCTCCTTGCCCTGACAAAACCAGGAGATGAGATCATCGTACACAAGACGCTCTATGGATCATCATATACATTAACTACACAGCTGCTGCCGCAGTATGGTATCACGTGCCATACTGCAGATCTTACATCGTATATGAAGACTGAAGAACTGCTTCGTGATCATACCATCAAAGTAGTCTACTTTGAGACTCCCTGTAATCCCGACTTGACGATCATCGATATCAGGAAGATATCTCATATGGCGCACTCCTATGGAGCCATGTGTATCATCGATAATACCTTTGCATCCCCATATCTGCAAAATCCATTGGTACTCGGTGCAGATATTGTCATACATAGTGCCACAAAATATATCTGCGGTCATGGTGATGCCTTGGGAGGCGTAGTCACTGCAAAAAACCAGCATCTAGCTGATACGATAAAATTCGGGTATATGTGCGAACTCGGGGGTGTCATGAGCCCCTTCAATGCATGGCTTATGCTGCGGGGTTTGAAGACGCTTCACGTACGTATGGAACGACACTGCGAGAATGCCATGATGGTGGCAACATATTTGCAGAAACATTCACAGGTGGAACGTGTTTACTATCCCGGTCTTGAGAATCATCAGGGATACTCCATCGCCAAGCACCAGATGAGAGGGTTTGGCGGTCTGGTTAGTTTTGAGGTAAAAGGCGACCTCTCCTCAGCAAAACGATGTATCAACGCTTTCTCACTTGCTAAGATAGCAGTGAGCCTTGGAGATTGTGAGACCCTTGTTCAGCTTCCTGCTGCGATGACCCATAGAGGATATGATCAGAATCGTTTGCGGGAATTTGGCCTTAGCGACCGTATGATACGCATTTCAGTCGGCATAGAACATCATGACTCTATCCTGGCTGATCTAGAGCGAGCACTTGACGCTATATGAACATTACTCTTCAAGAAAAGAAACTACTGCTTAGTCACCTTCTTCAAGGCAAGTCACTCCACCTGCACTACCAGCAAGTCTTTGTTCTTCTGTCTTAGTTCATATGAATCCGTAAAATACTGGTATACACAGATTGAAAGCTATTTGACCATCCAATATGATTGACACTATACTCAGGACTGTAATACATCATATAAAACAAGGAAGGGAAACCCATGCCTATCAGATCTATTGTTCTCACTTCACTGTTTGCAGCACTGATTGCTGTCGGAGCCTATCTGGCAATCCCACTAGCACCGGTCCCGATAACCTTCCAAACATTATGTATCATCATCGCAGGTCTATTGGGAGGAAAGAGAATCGGTCTCTCAGCCGTTGGGATCTATCTCATTGCTGGAGCCATTGGACTTCCTGTCTTCTCAGGTGGTACAGGAGGTATTGCACATCTTATCGGCCCTACTGGAGGGTTTCTCTTTGGAAGTCTTCTTAGTGTCTTTCTTGCAGGCTTCTTCTCTGATCAGGCAAAGAAACTGCTTCATAAGGAAGAGTCTATGACTGATGATGATCCTGAGAAGGATCATCTTTCACGGTCGGTAATGGTACTTCTAATTGCAGGGACATTGACAGCTACTATTGCTATGTACCTTTCAGGGATCCCCTGGCTGAAGTTATCAGTGGGTCTCACATGGGAAAAGACCTTTGCCGTGGGCATGATCCCGTTCATACCCGGCGACCTATTGAAGGCTGCGGCGGCAATTGCTCTAGCAAAGATATTCATTAAACGTATTGATCTATTCCTTTCATAGGAGCCGGTATATGAGTCAACTGGAAGTAAAAGGGGTATCATATCGATTTCCCAATGGGACCATCGCTCTTCAAGACATCTCCTTCATGATAGATAAAGGTGAATTTGTCGTGATCTCAGGTAAGAATGGATCCGGTAAGACGGTCTTATTGCGGGTCCTCAATGGTTTGATCAAACCGACAACTGGATACATCTCCATTAAGGGAGTATCAGTCACTGATAACCCCTATGAAGCACGACGGCAGCTTGGACTGGTCTTCCAACAGGCAGACAGCCAAATTGTCGGGCAGACTGTCAGTAAAGACATCGCCTTTGGGCTTGAGAATATTGGCTTATCAAAAGATGAGGTTACCCTGCGGGTAGCGCAAACACTAGAGATAACAGATCTCTCCAAACATGCGCATCAGCGACCGAGAACGCTTTCCGGTGGAGAAAAACGCAGACTGACGATCGCAGGAGTAGTTGCTATGGCTCCAAACATCATCGCCCTTGATGAACCATTCACAAATCTTGATTATCCCGGAGTGCTTCAAGTACTTAAGCAGTTGATTCAGCTGAAAGAGATGGGTCACACGATCATCGTGGTAACTCATGACCTCGAAAAAGTTCTCGCTCATGCAAGCAGACTGATCCTGATGGATAACGGTTCTATCGTCGCTAATGGAACGCCTCTAGAAGCACTCCCTGTTGCAAAAGACTGCGGGGTCAGGATGACTCATGAACCTACTAGTGACAGGATCAGGGAGATGACATGGCTGAGAAACTGATCTTTCACTATCATGATAGAAAAACGATCCTTCACAAAATAGATCCGCGAGCAAAGATGCTCACGCTCTGCATTGTGACAATACTGGTATTTGAGCTTCCCCCGTTGGGACTGTTTCTCCTCATCCCCTATATCATCATCGGCATCATCTCAGCGAAAATACCAATTGGTGAATATCGTAGAGAGTCTCTCTTCTTTGGAGTCTTTTCTCTCATCATCTTTCTCACACGCTTGTGGGGTTCTTCTCTTGTTCTCCCATCACTGCTTGGAGTCGTCAGATTTCTTACTATTGTTGTGGTAGGTATGCTGCTGACCGACACGACAGCCCCTGAAGAGATGTCATTAGCTCTCTTCTGGTTTCTTCATCCCTTCTCGAAAAAGTTTGCCTATGCAACTGCTGCAAGGCTCAATTTGACAGTTAGTTTTTTCCCTATCATCTTTGATGCATCACAAGAGATGCTGGATGCAAGAAGATCTCGCCATGAGCATGTACGTCGACATCCTATTCGACGAATGATCTCAATGGGGACACAGCTGCTTGCTATGATCTTGGATCGTGCTGAAGATATCTCATATGCATTGGAATCCCGTGGATTCCGTGAAGATGTTCTTCATGGGACTCTCTCCTGGGGCCGGCATGATACCCTATTTATTCTTATTACGATCCTCTATGTAGGGTCTATCTGTTATATAACACTACTCACATGATCTTCATGGATCCTCTATAGATAGAGACATCCGTTGTGATGATCATAGCACCCTCTTTTTGATCAAGATCACCAGTGATCTTCTCTATTCCCTTAAGGATCTCCTGCTCTCGCTCTTCAGGGATTAGAGCCATGATTATCTTACTCTGGTTTTTTCGTTCATTAAAGAATCCGATAAACGTCGCAAAAATCGGTATATTCGATACATACTCTCCCATTCCTGACGATTCTATGATAGTTGCACCATCTATACCTTCCTGAATAAAGTATTCAAGAATGTTATAGAGGAAATCTTCAAGATAGAGCACAACATATATAAGCTTCATCCTACGTGTAGTAGGCCGATCCACACTCTTCTCGACACTTCGGAGAAATGTTTCGTACAGTACCCCGTTGGTTTTTGCCTGTCGCAACTCTTTCTTTATATACCGTGTACTGAGGGTCCGCGATATGCCGGCAAGAATCTGAACATGCTCATTCACCTTTTCTGCAGGGCCAATAATGACGAAGAAAAGATCCACCCGTTTTTTATCTACAGAGTTAAAATCAATACCAGTCTTTGAAGTCGCAATCAGGACAAGAAAACGATCGAGCCCTTCCATTCTCATATGGGGCAAGGCTACTCCCTCGCCGAACCCTGTAGATCCTTCATCTTCCCGCTTTTTCAATCCCTCATAGATTTTCTGTATACCAAAGGGTTGAAGAGCGCTGTTCTTCACAGCAAGAGAAGCCAGTTCATGTAGAACCGTATCCTTTGTTCGAGAGGTCAGATCTACACTGCAGCAGTCTTTATCTATAATCTCATACAATTCCATCAATCTTCCTCCAAGGCCCGCTTTATGGCAAAACTCGACAGTAAGGGACCGATAATCTCATTGACGAAAACAGATAATAATACAATATTCACCATGCTCGCAATTGCATCTTCATACATATAGGCAATACCCTTGATCATCGGAGATGACTGTATCAACAGGACAAGACCAATAGCAACACCTGCCTGAGGGACCATACAGAGACCAAGATAATTCTTATCGCCTTTGCTGAGTCCTGAGACCTTTGCCCCGATTCGTACTCCCATATACTTTCCAAGCCCACGTGCAATGATGAATACTAGGCCAGTAGCCAGAACTTCGGTCTTCATCAACACAGCTGGATCCAATTCTGTACCTGCTATGACAAAGAAGAGTGCATAAAGGGGAGGTGTCAGTGGTTCAATGGATTTGAATATTCGGTGATTTCTCGGCGAGGCATTGATCAAAACCATCCCCGCAGCCATGTTTGCCATCAACGGTGAAAGATTCAATAGAGAAGCCAACGCCGTCTCAATAAAGATGACTCCAAAGGTAATCAGAAGGATCTCATTGGTCCCTTTCTTCTTTCTCGTCATCAGATGGATGATTCCCCCGGCAATCCCCCCGACAACTAAAGAGAACAGGATCTCTTCAAATGCATGAAGAATGAGGAAACCTGCCCCACTTGCAGCAGGATTGAGCATCCCTGTAACAAGAGCGAAGACAATACCAAAGATAATGACACACCCTGCATCATCAAGAGCGACTAATCCGTAGAGATAATCCACAAACCGTCCATGCACTCTCAACTTCTGCACAATGGCGACTGTTGCTGCCGGTGCTGTTGCTGTTGCCATTGCTCCCAATAGAAGTGCAAATGGTAAATCGATCCCAAACAGGAGCATCCCCAAGGTAACGAACACAAAGGCAAATCCCACCTGCAGGATTGTCATGATGATAATCTCTTTCCCCATACTCTTCAACTTCGCCGAGTAAAACTCACCACCGATGGTCAGAGCAATCAGGCCTAAAGCCAGATCGGTAACAAATTTCAAGGATTCACCCATCTCCGGGTGAACAACCCCGGTTACGGTATCACCCATGATAAGACCGGCAAAGATATATCCGGTTATCTCGGGAAGTTTTATCTTTGTAACGAGTTGTCCCATAATATATCCGAAGAACAACAGCAATCCTACAGTGAATAATATGTTAGTACTTGCAATCTCACGAAGTTGTATAAGTTCTGCCGTTAATTGATTCATACTGCATTGTACAGGGTAAATGCTGAGATTTCAATCAGATTTTTTAAACGAACCTCCATAAGTTTTACCCACTCTTGTCTAGAGACAAGACACAAAGTATACGATATACTCCCTTCCATGAATACAAAATCCATATATGTGCCTTTAGCAATGATGAATGGTAGCTTGATCGCTATCATGGTTCTCTTTAATACGATCCTCGGCAATGCTGTCGGTGTGATCTTCTCTATCTTTGTGATCCAGTCGACAGGGCTGCTTCTTACACTGATCATTACCACGGTAAAACGTTCGCCGAAAGGTACTCGTGCCCCATATTACTTACGGATAGGGGGAATACTGGGAATACCTGTCGTACTCTTGAACATCCTCTGCTTTCTCAACATCGGGGCATCTTTGACTCTTGCGTGCGTAGTATTAGGGCAATCATTGGCTTCATTGACTGCTGATCTTACCGGCTTCCTGGGAGTCAAGACCTACCCGTTCGAAAAAGAGAAGATCCTGGGCTTTACGATTAGTTTTGCGGGAATCATCATCATGGCATCTTATGGAGATTTCGCTGTGATCTTCATCCTGTTTGCCTTTCTAACCGGTGTTATCACAATTATTCAGATGATCATCAACTCACAACTTGCACTGCGTATCGGCCTTTTCCGCAGTACACAAAACAACTTTATCGGAGGGTTCCTAGCAAGTCTTCTGTTGTGTATTATCTTGGGAGTACCTCTGCTGGAAAATATAAGATCACTGCCATCTATCCCGATCCCATACATCATAGGCGGTGGTTGGCTGGGAGTTATAACGGTATTCACCTGCAATTGGATACTCCCGAAGATCCCGACAATTTACTCGTCACTACTGCAATTCTCAGGTCAGATTATCACAGCAATCATCATTGATGCGATTCGTTTCGGTGCGTTCCCGACGAACCGTTTAATTGGGGCAATCTTCATACTGGCAGGGATGTACTACAATATAACAATGGACAAAAGAAAAAGTAGAAAGAGATCACTTGATACGATAGACCAATGAAGTCTCTGCAACTTCTTCCCCGACAATAAACCCCTCATGTATCAAGGCCTCGATACACGTATCTATACGCTCCGGCGAAAACTGAAGCATCTGACAGATATCCTCTCGTGCAGCTGCTCCATGCTCGGTAAACAGCGTCAGAAGCTCTCCCCTGATCTGCCTGTTTGAATTCTCAAACCTTTCCCCTCTGGTGTAATGAGCGCTTCTTCTATTAGGGTTTTTTACTATACCTTTAAGATAGACCCCATAATCCATCAATGCATAGTACCAACACTTTGGATCCTTACGATCAAGGAGAAGATCTAAGAGAAGATAGAGTTCTTTATCATGAACTTGTTCGACCTCATGGAAAAAGAAATAGAGCAATACTCTTCTAATGTTTGTTTCCAGATAGAGTGAAGGTGTATCAAAGGCAAAGGCCAATAGAGCAGCTGATGTTGCCGGGCCAACCATAGGCAGCTTCATCAGTGCCTTCTGGTCATTTGGAAGCGTTCCCCCGTATTTCACAACAGATATCTCAGCGATACGTTTCAACGCCAGAACCCTTCTGTTGTATCCGAGACCTTTCCAACAAGCAAGAACATCAACAAGGGGTGCTGCATGTAAAACCGACAGAGAAGGCCAATATTTCAAGAATTCCTTATATTTTGGGAGGACTCGGTCGGTTTGGGTCTGTTGCAGCATCACCTCTGAAAGCAAAATACGATAGGGGTCGTTTGTCTCACGCCAGGGAAACGAACGACCAAAATCATGGTAATACCTGTATATACAATCTTGGAACGAGGAAACGACAGCCTCAGTAACCTCAATCCCCACGGGATAGGGGTGTGGAAGCAGATCAAAGATCTGCTTCGGATCACTATGCTTCTTTTTCACGTTTTTTCTTTACTTTTTCTGCTTTTCTACTGATTCTGTTCCAGATACCGGACAGTCCCATAGCTTTCTTCATGAGAGTTACAGTCATACGTGCTTCTTGACGCATCCTCATCGTCCCGTCATAGATGATCTCATCCACGAGCCCAGACTGTGCAGTGAATTTGGCACGGCGTTCACGAATAGGAGCCAAATACTCATTCAATGCCGTAGAAAGTTTCTCTTTGACCTCGACATCACCTACACGCCCTTTCCGGTACCGTTCTTTCAGATCCTCGACTTCAGCTTTATTAGAATTAAATATATCATGATAGATAAATACCGGATTCCCTTCCACTGTACCGGGGATATCTGCACGAATACGGTTTGGGTCAGTATACATACCAAAGACCTTCTTTCGTACACTCTTTTGATCATCAGAAAGGTATATTGCGTTATGCAAAGATTTTGACATCTTTGCATTACCATCAGTCCCGACGAGAGAGCCAACCTCCCCTACAATCACTTCCGGAACGGGAAACACATCTCCATAGAGATAGTTGAATTTACGGGCTATCTCACGAGTCAACTCCACGTGGGATTCGTTATCCTTCCCGACAGGCACAAGGTTTGCCCTTGGCATAAGAATATCAGCAGCCTGCAGAACAGGATATCCTAGAAGTCCGAAGGGCATCTCATTCAAATGAGCTGACTTTGCCATCTCCTTAAGACTTGGGACCCTCTGAAGACGGGGGACACTTACTAACATCTCAAAAAGCAGATTCATCTCATAGATCTCAGGAATCGCTGATTGAAGGTAAACCACCGATTTCTCAGGATCGATTCCACAGGATAGATAGTCTATAACCATATCACGCGCATTGTCTGCTATAGCAGCGATATATTCTTTACCAGGTCTTGTGGTAAGAGTATGTAGATCTGCAATAATGAAAAAACATTCATATTCATCCTGTAATCGTACTCTATTCTGCATTGAGCCGAGATAGTGTCCTAGATGAAGTTTCCCCGTAGGCCTGTCCCCGGTAAGTATTCGTTTCTGTACCATTTTTACCTCTTTATCATCCTGATCCACAACGATAAGCACAATCAGCGTTCACGAGAGATCAGTACAAATATGTTCATGATAGTGCAACCGTAATTCATAAGAATTTATGTACCGACTGCAGGTATGAAGACTGTATAACCCTAAAGGATTTTTGTCTACCTATTTGTTCGATCCTTTTTCAGATCCTTTCTCAATGGTATGATAAGAGTTCTTGGCCTTACGGGCCTTCTTACGGGCCTTACGTTCTTCAGCATACCGTTTCTTTCGCTGTTTATTAGCTGAATTTATCTGCTCCCTATACTTTTTACCACTGCTTAATAGGACAGCTACAGGTTTGAGAAAATCAATTTTATCACATATTATCTGTAATGCTGCGGTGATGGGCACTGCCAGGAACATACCTGCTACGCCCCAGATATACCCCCATAGAGCTAAAGAGACCAATATGACAAAGGGGCTCAGATTAAGATTATTTCCCTGAACTCTTACATCTAATATATTACCCATCACGATTTGTATTGAAGTCAAGAGGACTGCAACATAGAGAATACTCGCATAGTCGGGATAGAACTGAATGACAGCCAGAAGAACAGCCGTCAATGTCGTGATGATTGATCCGATCGTAGGGATAAAATTCAGGATAATAGCAAGAAACCCTATAATAAAAGCAAAATCTAATCGAGTTGCAACCGCAGCAAGATAGAAGAGTAGTCCTGTACCGATACTGAAGAATGTCTTTATCATCAG